>JAFZQJ010000013.1 GCA_017620395.1 Clostridia bacterium
AACGACGATCACGAACCTGATCAACCGCTTCTACGACATCGCGGACGGCAAGATCCGCTACGACGGGATCAACATAAACAAGATCAAAAAAGCCGATCTGCGCCAGTCGCTCGGGATCGTTCTGCAGGACACGAACCTCTTCTCCGGCACGGTGATGGACAACATCCGCTACGGGCGGCTCGACGCGACGGACGAGGAGTGCCGCGAGGCGGCGCGGCTCGCGGGCGCGGACGATTTCATCACGCGACTGCCGAACAGCTACGACACCGAGCTTGCGAACAACGGCGCGAACCTCTCGCAGGGACAGCGCCAGCTCATCTCCATCGCGCGCGCCGCCGTCGCCGATCCGCCCGTAATGATACTCGACGAGGCGACCTCCTCCATCGACACCCGCACCGAAGCCATCGTTCAGCGCGGCATGGATAAGCTGATGGAAGGCCGCACCGTCTTCGTCATCGCGCACCGCCTCTCCACCGTCATGAACTCCGACGTCATCATGGTGCTCGACCACGGCAGGATAATCGAGCGCGGCACGCACAAGGACCTTCTCGCGCAGAAGGGCACGTATTACCAGCTTTACACCGGCGCGTTCGAGCTTGAATAAGCCCGCGGACCAACGGCGTTTACATTTTGGGAAGTGAAACTATGAAAAACATACGCAACGTCGCGATAATCGCGCACGTCGACCACGGCAAGACCACGCTCGTTGACGAAATGCTCAAGCAGAGCGGCGTCTTCCGCGAGAACCAGTCGGTCAAGGAGCGCGTCATGGACTCCGGCGACCTCGAGCGCGAGCGCGGGATAACCATTCTCGCGAAGAACACCGCCGTAACCTACGGCGGCGTGAAGATCAATATCGTCGACACCCCCGGCCACGCCGATTTCGGAGGCGAGGTCGAGCGCATACTGAAAATGGTCAACGGAGTCATCCTGCTCGTCGACGCCGCCGAAGGTCCGATGCCGCAGACCCGCTTCGTCCTTCAGCGCGCGCTGGAGCTTGGGCACCGCGTCATAGTTGTCGTCAACAAGATAGACCGCCCCGACCAGCGCATACACGAGGTCGTCGACGAGATACTCGAGCTGCTCATCGACCTCAACGCCACCGACGACCAGCTCGACAGCCCGATGCTCTTCTGCTCGGCGCGGCAGGGCACGGCGTCCTTCTCGCCGGAGGCGCCCGGCACAGATCTCAAGCCGCTTTTCGACACGATACTCGAATACATCCCCGCGCCCGAAGACAACGACGAAGGGCCATTCCAGATGCTCGTTTCGTCCGTCGACTACAACGAATACGTCGGCCGCATCGCGATCGGCAGGATCGAGCGCGGCGTGATTAAGCAGAATCAGGACATCGTCGTCTGCAACTACCACGAGGAGCGCAGTCCGAAGCGCGTGAAGGTCTCCAACATCTTCGAGTTCGACGGGCTGAGCAGGATCCCGGTCACGGAATCATCCTCCGGAAACATAATCGCGATAAGCGGCATCGGCGACATCACGATAGGCGACACCATCTGCGCGCCGGAAACGCCGGAGGCGCTCCCCTTCGTGAAGATCTCCGCGCCGACGATGGAGATGACCTTCTCGGTCAACGACAGCCCCTACGCGGGACGCGACGGCAAGTACGTCACCACCCGCAACATACGCGACCGCCTCATGCGCGAAACGCTCAAGGACGTTTCGCTCAAGGTCAGCGAGGTGCCGAACAGCGACAGCTTCAACGTAGCCGGCCGCGGCGAGATGCACCTGAGCATACTCATCGAAACGATGCGCCGCGAGGGCTACGAATTCCAGGTCAGCCCCCCGCGTATCCTCAACCGCGAGATCGACGGAGTGCTCTGCGAACCGGTCGAGCGCGTCGCGATAGACGTTCCCGCCGACGCGGTCGGCTCCGTCATCGAGAAGCTCGGCGGCCGCAAGGGCGAGCTGCTTGAAATGAACCCCGTCGGCAGCCGCATGAAGCTCGAGTTCTTCGTCCCGTCGCGCGGACTTTTCGGTTACCGCAACGAGTTCCTCACCGACACAAAGGGCGAGGGCATCATGAGCTCCGTTTTCGAACGCTACGAGCCCTTCAAGGGCGAGATAAAGCGCCGCAACACCGGCTCGCTTATCGCCTTCGAGACCGGCGACGCCGTCGCCTACGGCATCTGGTGCGTGCAGGACCGCGGGCAGATGTTCATCGCGCCCGGCACGCCCGTCTACGGCGGTATGATAGTCGGCGAGTGCGCGAAGACGGAGGACATCACCGTCAACGTCTGCAAGACGAAGCACCTGACCAACACCCGCGCCGCCGGAAGCGACGAGGCGCTCCGCCTCGTGCCTCCGCGCATCATGTCGCTTGAACAGTGCCTCGAGTTCCTCGCGGACGACGAGCTGCTGGAGGTAACGCCCCACAGCCTGCGCCTGCGCAAGAGCATACTCGACCACCAGAACAGGATGAAGGCGCTGAAAAAGAAAGCCTGACCTTATGCTTGAAATGAGAACCGCACGCGCGGAGGATATCGACCGCATTATGGAGGTCTACGCCGCCGCGCAGGAGTATATGATCGCCTCCGGCAACCCGACGCAGTGGCGCCGCGCGTATCCGGCGCGGGAGCTTATCGAAGACGACGTCGCCGCCGGCCGCTGCCGCGTGCTGACGGAGGGCGGCGAGATACACGCCGTCGCCGCGATATGCGCGGGCGAAGACCCCGCCTATCTCGGCATCGTCGGAAAGTGGCTCAACGACGAGCCGTATATCGCGATCCACCGCATCGCGAGCGACGGAAAATGCCGCGGCGTTTTCCGCTTCGTCGCCGACGAGTGCAAGCGGATCAGCGATAACGTCCGCGTGGATACGCACGAAAACAACCGCAAGATGCGGGAGAATATCGCCGCCTGCGGCTTCGTGCACTGCGGCACCGTCTTCATGGCGGACGGCTCCCCGCGCCTCGCGTTCCACTGGAGCAGAGAATACGAAAAGGAGCAAGCGAAATGAAAACCGCAATCGTCTACTTCTCCCTTAACGGCAACACCGAGTTTGTCGCAAGCGAACTCGCCGCGAAGCTCGGCGCAGACGTTATACGCCTCGCACCGAAAAAGGCGTTCCCCGACAGCGGCTTCAAAAAGTTCCTGTGGGGCGGCAAAAGCGCCGTCATGAAGGAAAAGCCCGAGCTCGAGCCGTATGAGTTCGACTCGGAAAAGTACGGCCGCGTGATCTTCGGCACTCCCGTCTGGGCGAGCCGCTTCACGCCGCCGATACGCACCTTCATCGCCGACAACGCCGACGCGCTGAAGGGCAAGCGCTTCGCCGCATTCACCTGCTTCTCCGGCGGCGGCGCGGACAAGGCGCTCGCGCGGCTGAAGGAGCTGCTCGGCGCCGACCTCGACGCGGAGCTTATCCTCGTCGACCCGAAGGACAAGCCCTCCGACGGAAACGCCGCGAAGATCGCGGAGTTCTGCGAAAAGCTCGGCGAGTAAAAAATGATACGAAAAAAGCGGAGCGTTATGCTCCGCTTTTTATTATGCCTGTTGCGTTTTTCCTTCGCGCGCGCCGCCGCTATTCCTCGGGCGACCATGACGGCTGAAGCTCGTCTATCTGCAGGAAGCCGTCCGCCTTCGCGGCGATCTGGTACTTATCCTCATAGACTATCTCGCCGGGCGTGTTCGTATAGACGAGGAAGTACGGATGCTCGTACCTTTCGAGCAGCCACAGCGCGGGACGTATCATTTTCATCATCTCGGCGGAGTTCTCCGTCTTGAACCAGCATACGACCGGCTCGCGGTTTCTGCACTGGGGAGGCCACGGGAGATTCTCCGCGAACCAGGCGTCGATCTCTTTGAAAAGGTCGGCGTCCTCCGCCTCCATAACGTCGTTCTGAACGAGCTGCCAGCACATACTGAACACGCCCTTGGCGTGCATGGTGTTCCTCGCCAGCTCCTTGCCCTGAATGCGCACGTATTTGAAGTTGAGATTACTCATCGGTTTCCGCTCCCCCCGTATCAGCCGGCTATAAACGCCTCGATCTTCGCGATCTGCCCGTCGGTAAGGCCGCCGCGGCGGAGGTAGTTCTCGCCGCCCTTTTTAAGGTCGAGCGTGTTGATATCCGTTCCCTTCTCCGCTTCGCACATGCAGTAGAGGAAGTCGTCGACGTTGCCCTTGACCGCCTCGTATTTATCGGGCATTCCCTCTTTGGTTATGCCGTAGTAATTATAATAGGTGATCATATAGTCGTCGACGATCTCCTGAGCGGAGGCGCCGGCGAGCGCGAGCAGCAGCGCGCAGACGAAGCCGGTCCTGTCCTTGCCCTCGACGCAGTGGATGAGCACGCGGCCGCCGTTTTCGGTCATTTTGACGAAGGCGTCCGATACGACCTGCGCGAACCCGTCCGCGCGGTAGTTGGCGTTCAGCGCCATCAGCAGGACGTTGCCCTCTTTATAGAGCGAGTCGTAGTATTCGGAAACGAAGTCCTCCTTCTCGGTATGCGCCTTATACTTCGTTTCGTTATCCGAGAGGTTGAGCACGAATCTGACGCCGTATTCCTCGGCGAATCTGTTCGCGTACGCCGCGCGGTTGTGCTGGTTGTCGCAGGGGGACGCGGAGCGGTAGAAGCCGCCCTTCTTCAGATTTCCGCCGACGACCTCGCGGAAGTTGGCGAACATAATATCTGAGTCGAACTCCTCGCGCAGATCGGAATAGTCCAGCGCGTAGAGCTCCTGAACCGCCATGTACTTGCCCCGCTCCCTCAGCGTGACCGTGACCTTGGAGGATTCCGTCATTTCGAACTCCTCCCAGGTGGACGCGCCGTAGTTGCGCGCGATGACGACGTGGGGGTAGCCGGGATAGCCGCAGGCGAGCATTTCTCCCACCGGCACGTAGTAGCCGGAGTAATACGGGACGTCTTCGTAGCTCTTGCCGTTATCGAAGGCTATGTCGACGCTGTCGCCGAAGGCGAAGCCGAGCGCGTTGAATCCGTCGATCGTAAGGTCTATATAGACGTTGCCGAATTCCTCGTCTCTGACGACTCCTATCTCGCCGGTGGTAACGGCCTCGCCGGGCTCTTCGTTACTGCCGCCGCAGCCGCCGAGGGCGAGCGCGGAAAGCATCAGAGCCGCCGCGATCAGGAGTGATATTATTCTCTTTGTTTTGCAACGCATAACGATTTCCCCTTTGCGTAATTCAGAAACAGCGGAGCGCGCGCTCCGCTGTTTTGTTATTTATTTATCCGAGACGGACTTGGCGTCGTCGTCTTCCTCGTAGTTGCGGCGGCGGTCGCCGAACTGCTTATAGTAGTTGCCCTTGTTCTGATACATCGCCTCGTCGGCGCGCTTGAAGACTTCCTTGAACGCGGCGTCTTCGCCCGGGCGGTAGACCGCGCCGCCGCCGGAGAAGGAGAGCGTCATCGCGTAACGCTTCTCTTCGGCGTTGAACTTCTCCACAAGCTCGCCGATCTGAAGGAGCTTGGCGTCCAGCTCGTTCTCGGTGGTTGAGCCGAGTATGACGATGAATTCGTCGCCGCCGATGCGGAAGATCTGCTCGCCGCTGAATACGCGGCGGATCATCGCCGCGGCGTCTACTATGATGCGGTCGCCGCATTCGTGGCCGTAGTTGTCGTTCGTGGTCTTCAGACCGTTGACATCGAAGACGGCTATCGCGAAGGAGGCGGTGCCGTTGTATATCCTGCTGTTGAGCTCCTTGACGTAGTCGAGGTACGCTGTCTTGTTCGCGACGCCGGTCATGGAGTCGGTGTACGCCTGCTCGTGCGCATACTGCATATACGCCTGGAGCTTGCCGCGCATGGCGTGGATCTTGCCGCTGAGCTCGCCGATGGTATCGCCGGATTCGTTCTCCTCCGGCGCCGCGTCCGAGTAACCGGGGCGCACGCGGATCTCGTTCGAGAGCTTCTCGACGTCGCCGGAGAGCGTCTGCATTTCGGAATTGAGCTCGCGGATGCGGCGGCGGAGCTGGCCGGTCAGAAGCAGCATTATCGCGGCGCCGACGACCAGCGAAAGCGCGCTGCCGATAACGACGAATTTCGTATGCGCGGCGATCTGCTCATCGAACCAGTCGGCGACGAAGTCGACTCCGACGAGGCCGACGACCTTGCCGGAGAAGTTCTTGATCGGACTCCACGCGGTGTAAAAGCTGCCCCATTCGTCCTGATACTTCTCGGCGTCGACCGCGGAAACGCCGGTATTCCAAGCGGCGGCCTGCGAATCGGTGTCTACGACGCGCTTGCCGTAGAGTCCCGGGTTCACGGGGTCGGGATCGACGACGAATATGAAGTGATCGCCCTGTTTCTTGACGGTGTAAATATACTTGATGTCGCTGTCCTTCTGCGCGCGCAGGACGTTCGTCAGATCGGAGTATATCCCGTCGTACTCCGGCGTTCCGGCGTTGTCGCCGTCTATTGTCGCGAAGGCGTCGCCGTCGAGCGAAGCGGCGACTGTATCGGCGACGGAGAGCATGTTCCTGCGGATCATTTCCTTCATCGACTTGCCGGACTGCGACATGAGCAGCAGTCCGAGCGTGACGTTCAGCGTAAGCAGAAGCACGCAGACTATGACCACGTACTGAGTCGTAATATTCAGCTTTCGTTTACGTTTCGTCATATATATCCCTTCAAAGCGGCGCGAACGCCGTTTAATTACAGCAAGAACGATTATACCATATTATCGCAAAAAAATCTACGGTTATTTTATTGAGTTTATATATCCGCGGAGCGATCAGTGCTTCGTCGTCATTTCGAGCTCGATATTGAAGAAGCCGCCGCCGAGCTGATCCGGAAGTCTTTTGCCGCCGGGAACGGTTATCACGCCGCCGTCGGCGAAAACGAAGGCGAGCGTTTTTTCGGAACCGTATTTGAAGCCGCTTTCCGGCAGGTCCGCCCAGGCGAGCATTCCGCAGTTCCCGATGCTCCCGCGGATCGCGGCGACGGTTTCGGCGTCTACCGGCTTCTCGCTCTCGTAGACCGCGGGGCCGTCGTAACGCGAGGTCTTCGCGTTCGTTCCCGTGCCGTCGGGGTTGATCGTCAGCGTCGCGCGGGTGAAGCCGCCGTCCTCGCGTTCCTCCGCGTAGCGTATCTCCGTCAGCGCGGAAAGATCGGGAAGCGTCTCGCGTTCGCCCTTCAGGGCGGCGCGGAACGCGCCGGCAATCGCGACGCCGGCGTCGTAGGAGATTACCGGACACTGGTTGTCTGAAGCGCTTATCCGTTCGCCGGAGGCGTATCTTATATCCACGCTGCCGCCGAAGTTTTCCGGAAGGCCGTGGGTCTGCGAATGATAGCCGTTGTTTTTCGCAAGGCCGTGCTCACGCGCGAGGGCGGTCAGCTTCGGCATGATATTTTCCTTCAGCAGCGCCCACTCGCAGTGCGGCTCGTCGTAATCGGAATACTCGCGCGTTTCGAGGAAGACGAAGCTGCCGTCCCCGACCGGCGCGGCGAAGGCGGAAACGTAGTCCAGCCGGTCGGCGCCGTCGACGGCGAGCGTTCTGAACGCGCTCGTCACGTCGAAGAGAGTCATATCGCCGGAGGTTATCTCCTTCGGCGCCTTCGTGTCAATATAGGCGTCGGTGCCGCCGCAGACGCACGGAGGCGTCTTTTTTATTATTACTATGCCGTCGTCGACGTCTTCATCTCGCTTTTTCTTCTTGAATATCGACATATTACCCCTCCCCGTTCAGCGTTTTATAAAGCCAGTCGCGCAGTTCGCGGAAACCGTTCGGAAAGTTCTGCGAGCCGTCGGCGCGTATGCGTTCGCCGTCCATGACCGCCTCGAGGCGGAACATTTCGCCGTCCAGCACACCGCGCGGGTGCTTGCCGTGAAAGCCGTTCCAAGAAGGCACGCCGCAGTCGTTCAGCGTATCCAGCGCAGTTTCCGCAGGGCAGGCCGCGCGTTTCTCGAGGCGGCGCTCCTCCCCGTCCGGCGCGCAGTAACGGTAGGTATACATCGACACTTCCGCTTCAGCGCCGAGGTTTTTTATTTCGTATTCGGTCATCCCGCGCATACCGCTTATCGAAAGCGTCAGCGTTTCGAACGAGACCGCCTTTTTCTTTTTGAACATAGCGTTTTATTCCTTCCGCTCCTGCGCCTGCGGTTTGGCGGGCTCCGAAAGGAAGACCGCGGGCGAATACAGATAGCCCTGATAGCAGTCGCAGCCGATCTCGTGCAGCGCTTCGCGCTCCTCCGCCGTCTCCACGTATTCGGCGAGCACCGTCAGACTCAGGCTCGCGGCGAGCTGCGTTATGGAGAGGATTATCTCGCGGCAGTTCTTATGAGTGAAGAGCCCCTTGACGAGCGAGCCGTCCAGCTTGATGAAATCGAAGAGGCTTTCCTTCAGATAGTTGATGGAGGTCTGCCCCATCGAGAAGTCGTCGATGGCGAGCAACAGCCCCAGATCGCGGAACGCGTGAAGCGTGTTTATCGTTTCCTCGTCAAATGAAAGCGCCGCCTGCTCGGTCAGCTCGAGACAGAAATTCTTGCCCTCGAAGGACTCTTTGGCCGCGAGCCTCTGCATGAACTGCATGTAGCGCGGCGTGACTATCGTCGTGCCGGTGACGTTGACGGAGATCTTGACGTCCTTTCCGAAGCGTTCGATTATCTTCGGGCGGTCCTCAAGCGCACGGAGCACGACCGCCTCCTCCATATCCGGGAGGTATCCTCCCTCCTGCGCGAGTTTTATGACCATCGGCGGATAGAGCATGCCGTAGTTCGGATGATGCCAGCGCAGCAGCGCCTCGACTCCGATACAGCGGCCGTCATAACCGTACTGCGGCTGATACGCGAGGACGACGCCCTTCTTCATGCCGTGTTTGATCTCCGCGCAGAGCGCTCTGGCGAAGTCGCCGTACACGCTCTTCTGCTCGAGAATGCTGGCGTTCGCAAGCGACTGCTCGTTCTGACGGAAGTATTCGAGGAACGAATCGTATTCCCTCTTGTATTTATCCGCGTCGCGTTTGTCGAGCATACGGACGAAAGGAACGTATATCAGCACGCCGAGCACGACGTTCGCCACCTGCAGCAGGCTGCCGGCGACCGAGCCGGTCGCGTGGAAGCCGCCGAGCAGTATCGGCGTCGTCCATTCGACGCTGCCGGTTATCATCGGCACGAGCCCCGTCGCTATCGCGACGTACGCCGTAGAATAGCAGACGAGCGGAACGGTGATGAACGGTATAAGCATTATGGGATTGAAGACCACCGGCAGCCCGAAGACCATCAGCTCGTTGATGTTGAAAAGCATCGGGAACGCCGCCGACCAGCCGAGTCCGCGGCGGGCTCTGTTTTTGGAGAAAAGCAGTATCGCTATAAGAAGGCATATCGCGGAACCGCATCCTCCCATAAGCACGAAGCAGTCGAAAAACTGCTTCGTCAGTATCTCGGTCGGCGCGTTTCCCGCCGCGGCCGCGGCCTGATTCGCCGCGAGTCCGGGCGCGAAGTACTGCTGCATAACGCCCTCCAGCGTGTCGCTGCCGTGGATACCGAAGAACCACAGCACCGAGGAGAGCATTACGAAGAAGAATCCCTTGAAGAATCCGCTCCCGCCGATAGAGAAGAGATTGTTAAACGCGCTCGCGAGCAGCTCGCGGAAGGAATGAACGCTGAATATGTTGACTATCGCCGTGTTGAATACCGCAAAGACCGCAGCGGTCAGGGTTATCGGGAAAAGATATGAAAGCATCAGGTTGAAATCGTGATCCGCGCCCGTCGAGTAGAAGCGTCTGCGGCGTCCGTGAAGCAGGCGGTAAAACCGAGCGTACAGCGCGGCGGCGCCGATGCCCGTGAGTATCGCGAGGAACATCGCCTGCGGACCGAGACCGTTAGTGACGAAGGCTATGTTGAACTTATCGTTCGTCCCCGCTTCCGTTATCTCGCGGAACGTGCCCGCGAGTATCGTAAAGGACAGCATCGACGAGAGCATCGCGCCGATGGCAGGCGTATCCTCGTTAAGCTTCTCAGCGTTTTTCACGCGCATATACGAACGGCTTATCGCGACAGTCATATAAAGGCTCAGAATGCCGAAGGTTGCGTTGTAAACGAAGTCGAGGAACTGAAGCAGAAGTCCGCCCGCGAAGCCGTTGACAAACTTCTGATACGCTTCGACCGGGAAGGTCTTCAGTATCAGCGCGAACGCGCCGATGATGAGCACCGGCGTTATGCTGAGCAGTCCGCCGCGTATCGCGCGTACGAGGGTATAACCCTCCGCTTTTTCCATCAGATCCCTGACCGCGCCGGTTTTTTTCAAACTGTTGCCCATTTGCGTCATACCTTTTGTTGCGGATAGATATATGCGTCCTCCGCGTCCGTTTTCCGACGGCTGTATGTAGACGCATATAGATATATATTTAATATGATAACTCAACCACAAGCCTTTGTCAAGAAATGTTATGGATGAACCGGTATTTTTTTACTTCGAGCTCCCGGACGCGGGGGATTCGCTCGGCGCGCTTTTGCGCGCGCCGACACGCCCTCGTCGGCGGAAACGCGCCACCGGCGCGTTTCCTTCCGTCCGCTCCGCGGACTCCCTCCTTTTCGAATCCCTCCGATTCTATATTAAAAGCGTAAGGCGCCCGAATGGGCGCCTTACGCTTTTGGCGGAAGCGGTGGGATTCGCTCGGCGCGCTTTTGCGCGCGCCGACACGCCCTCGTCGGCGGAAACGCGCCCCCGGCGCGTTTCCTTCCGCTTCGCTCCCTCCTTTTCGAATCCCTCCGATTCATATTAAAAGCGTAAGGCGCCCATCGGGCGCCTTACGCTTTTGGCGGAAGCGGTGGGATTCGAACCCACGAGACCTTGCGATCTACCTGATTTCGAGTCAGGCCCGTTATGACCACTTCGATACGCTTCCGTATTATCCGCCGCGCTTTCCGCGCGGCCACGAACTATTTTACTTTATACCCCGCCGGTTGTCAAGTGTTTTTACGCTTTTCATCTCCGCGGAAGTCCCGTTTTTTCGCTTTTAACCCGCCCCGGACGGTCTGACGAATATTTTTCAAAATTTTTTCGCCACTTTACTTGACTAAATTGATAAAGTGTGATATAGTACGTCATATACTTCCGAAGATATTAACGAAAACCGCGCGGGAACGCGCTTTGAGAGGTACTTGTCTATGATCTCCGACGCTTATGAAAACGGAATAAACGGACGCGACTTCGGCGCGATTTACCGCAAGCTCGGCTACAAGCCGTTCCGCATGAACCGCTTTGAGGAATATTCCCTCTACGCCGAGAACCGCAGCTTCCTCGTCTGCGACAGCGTGATAACCTTCAACGACAGGCGCGGGCGCCTCATGGCGCTGAAGCCCGACGTCACGCTCTCCATCGCCAAAAGCTGCCGCGACGACGGCGGCACGTCGAAGTTTTACTACGACGAAAACGTCTACAGGCTCGACGACGCCTCCGGCGAGTTCCGCGAGATAATGCAGTCCGGCCTTGAATGCATGGGCGCGATCGATCTCTACTCTGAATGCGAAGTGCTTTCGCTCGCAGTAAAAAGCCTTGAGCTGATAAGCGGCGACTGCGTGCTCGACGTTTCGCACGTCGGGATACCGCAGGCGGTCATCGACGACGCGGGGCTCGACCGCGACGCCGCGCTGAAGCTGCTCGCCGCGAAGAACGCGCACGGTCTGCGCGCGCTCTGCGCGGAAAGCGGCGTTCCCGCCGCGAAGGCGGACGCGCTCGCGGAGCTGGCGCAGCTCTACGGCGGTTTCGCCGAGCTGCTGCCGCGCCTGCGTTCTCTCCTGCCCGAAGCCGCGCAGCCGGCGCTCGCCGAGCTCGAGCGCGTATACTCCGTGATGGGCGCCGCCGGCGAAGCGGATAAGCTACGGCTCGACTTCTCCCTCGTCAGCGACATGAGCTATTACAACGGGATAATCTTCCGCGGCTTCGTCAAGGGCGTCACCCGAGCGGTTATCTCCGGCGGCCGCTACGATAACCTTCTGAAAAAACTGGGCAAAAACGCGCAGGCGATCGGCTTCGCCGTCTACCGCGACACGCTCGCGGACCTCGACTGCGCGCCTGAATACGACGCGGACGTGCTGCTCCTCTGCGGCGACGCCGCGCCGGAGGAAACGATGCGCGCCGTGAAGGCGCTGAACGGCGCCGGAAAGAGCGTGCGCGTTTCGCGCGACGGCGCGGGACTCCGCTGCCGCGAGGTCAAAAAGCTCGTGAAAGGAGCGATAACCGATGCCGAATGAGATGCTGAACGTCGCGCTGCCGAAGGGGCGGCTCGGCGAAGCCGTCTATGAACGCTTCGAGAAGGCGGGCTTCGGCTGTCCGTCGATACGCGAGACCAACCGCAAGCTGATATTCGAGAATCCCGAAACGCGGGTGCGCTACTTCTGGGTAAAGCCCTCCGACGTCGCGATCTACGTCGAGCGCGGAGCCGCCGACTGCGGAGTCGCCGGCAGCGATATCCTGCTGGAGTACTCCCCCGACGTCTACGAGCTTCTCGACCTCGGGCTCGGTAAATGCAGGATGGCGGTCGCCGGCAAAAAGGGCTTCGCCGACAACACCGAGCGCGCCCTGCGCGTCGCGACCAAGTTCCCCAACATCGCCCGCGATTTCTACATGAAAAAGGGCAGGCAGATAGACATCATCCGCCTCAACGGCTCCATCGAGCTCGCGCCGATACTCGGCATATCCGACGTCATCGTCGACATTGTCGAAACGGGCAAGACCCTGCTGGAAAACGACCTCGAGCCCTTCGAGGACATCGTTCCGATAAGCGCGCGGCTGATCGCAAACAAGGTCAGCTGCAAATTCAAGACGGACCTGATAAACGCCCTCGTCAGCGGGCTGGAAGGAGACCTGAAATGATAAGGATACTCGACAGCGCCTCCGTGCCGCTCAGCGAGATACTGCTTCGCGAAAACGCCGTTTCCGGCGTGACCGACGCGGTGGCGAACATACTGCGCGAGGTGCGCGAACGCGGCGACGAAGCCGTGCGCGAATTCACCGAGCGCTTCGACCGCACGCGGCTCGACTCCTTCGAGCTGACCGCGGAGGAGTACGCCGACGGCGCCGCGAAGGCGGATCCGCGGCTCGTCGCCGTCATGGAAAAGGCGGCGGCCAACATACGCGAATACCACTCCGCGCAGGTGCGCGGGTCGAGCGTAGTCAAGGAGCGCGACGGCATCGTGCTCGGGCAGCGCGTGATGGGGCTCGCGAAGGTGCTGCTTTACGTTCCCGGCGGCACGGCGAGGTATCCCTCCTCCGTGCTTATGAACGCGATACCCGCCTCCCTCGCGGGAGTAGGCGAGATAATAATGACCACACCGCCCTCCGCGGACGGCACCGTTCCGCCGGCGATACTCGCCGCCGCGAAGATAGCGGGCGTGCACCGCGTTTTCAAGCTCGGCGGAGCGCAGGCGGTCGCCGCCTTCGCCTACGGCACCGAAAGCGCGCCGCGGGTCGATAAGATAGTCGGACCCGGCAACGCCTTCGTCGCCGAAGCCAAGCGGCAGGTCTACGGGCTCGTCGCGATAGACATGATCGCCGGACCGAGCGAAATACTCGTCGTTTCCGACGGAAAGAACGACCCCCGCGTGCTCGCCGCCGACCTGCTCTCGCAGGCGGAGCATGACAGAAACGCGACCGCGGCGCTCGTCACCGTCAGCCGCGAAGAAGCCGACGCGGTCAGCGCGGAGCTGGAGCGTCAGATACCGCTGCTCCCGCGCGCCGAGATCGCCCGCGCGTCAATAGACGGCAACGGCAAGATAATACTCGTCTCCGACGTTGAGGCGGCGGTGGAAATGTCCAACGCGCTCGCGCCGGAGCATCTGGAACTCGCGGTGGAGGACCCCTTCGCCCTGCTCCCGCTGGTGCGCGACGCCGGCTCGGTCTTCCTCGGCAGGAGCTGCCCCGAGCCGCTCGGCGACTACTTCGCCGGCACCAACCACACACTCCCGACCGGAGGCACCGCCCGTTTCTCGAGCCCGCTCTCCGTCGACGATTTCTGCAAAAAGTCATCCTATACGTACTACACGCCCGAAGCGCTCGACGCGGTATGCGACGACATCGCGTACTTCGCGCGCGCCGAGGGACTTGAAGCGCACGCGCGTTCGGCGCTTGCGCGGAGGGAGAAAGAATGAGCCGTTTCATGCTGCCGCGCCTCGAAGCGCTCGAGGCGTACGTCCCCGGCGAACAGCCGCGCGACCGCAAATACGTAAAGCTGAATACGAACGAATCGCCCTATCCGCCGTCGCCTTCCGTGCTCGAAGCGGTGAGCCGCGGCGAGCTTGAAGACCTGCGCCTCTACTCCGACCCGACCTGCGCCGCGCTGAAGGCCGCGCTGGCGGACGAGTACGGCGTGAAGCCCGAAAACGTCTTCGTTTCCAACGGCTCGGACGAAACGCTTTCCTTCTTCTTCGCCGCCTACTGCGGCGAAGAGGCCGCGGCGTACTGCCCGGAGATAAGCTACGGCTTCTACCCCGTTTTCGCGCAGTTTTACGGCGCGCCGTACAAGGCAGTGCCGATGGAGGACGACCTGTCGATAGACTACCGCCGCTTCCTCGGCGTCGACGGTAACGTCGTCATCGCCAACCCGAACGCGCCGACGGGGATCGCGCTGCCCGTTTCGCAGCTGCGCGAGATCGCGGAAAGCATTCCCGACCGCGTGCTCTGCGTCGACGAGGCCTACGTCGACTTCGGCGCGGAAAGCGCCCTGCCGCTGATAAAGGAGCTGCCGAACGTGCTCGTCGTGCGCACCTACTCCAAGTCGCGCTCGATGGCGGGCGCGCGGCTCGGCTTCGCCTTCGGCCCGCCGGAGATCGTAGCCGACCTGGAGAAGCTGAAGTACTCCTTCAACCCCTACAACGTCAACCGCCTGACGCAGCTCTGCGGCGCGGCCGCGCTCAAGGACGGCGGCTACTACCGCGACTGCTGCGCTAAGATAATCCGCGAACGCGAATATCTTTCCGGCGAGCTGAAGGCGCTCGGCGGCGAAACGACTCCGTCGGAGGCGAACTTCGTCTTCGTGCGTTTCCCCGGCTGCGACGGCGCGGAGCTCTGCGCGGAGCTGAAGGCGCGCGGCGTGCTCGTCAGGCATTTCAATATACCCGCGATAAAAGACTATTTGAGGATAACCGTCGGCTCGCGCGACGAATGCGAAACGCTCGTAGCGCGGCTGACTGAAATAATCGGAGGTGCAAAATGAGGACCGCTGAAATCAAAAGAAAGACCGCAGAGACCGATATCGCCGTTAAGCTGAATATAGACGGCAGCGGCAACGCCGCCGTTTCCACCGGAGTCGGCTTTCTCGACCACATGCTGACGCTCTTCGCGAAGCACGGCCGCTTCGACCTCGACGTAAAGTGCAAGGGCGACCTCAACGTCGACTTCCACCACACCGTCGAGGACGTCGCGATCTGCATCGGCAAGGCGTTCGGGCAGGCGCTCGGCGACAAGGCGGGAATCACGCGCTACGGAAGCGTCATTCTGCCGATGGACGAGGCGCTCGTGCTCTGCGCGCTCGATATTTCCGGCCGCACCTTCCTCGCGCTCGACCTCGGCATACGGGCGAAGCGCATCGGCGACTTCGACGTGGAGCTTATAGAGGAGTTTTTCCACGGCTTCACGCGCGCCTGCCCCGTCACGCTTCACATAAAGAAGCTCGACGGGCGCAACTCGCATCACATCGCGGAGGCGGCGTTCAAGGCGTTCGGCAGAACGCTCTGCGCGGCCTGCGCGTTCGACGAACGGCTCGGCGGACGCATTCCGTCGACGAAAGGCGTTTTATGACAGCGATAGTAGACTACGGCGTGGGCAACCTCTTTTCCCTCGCCTGCTCATTCAAGGCCGTCGGCGCCGACGCGGTCGTCACCGGCGACGCGGAGGTCATACGCTCCGCCGACCGCGTGGTGCTCCCCGGAGTCGGCGCGTTCGCGGACGCGGCGGCGAAGCTGCGCGAAAGCGGACTTGACGCGGTCATCCGCGAGCAGGCCGCCGCCGGCAAGCCGCTGCTCGGCGTCTGCCTCGGTATGCAGCTTCTGTTTGACCGCAGCCTCGAATACGGCGAGCACGAAGGGCTCGGGCTCATCCCCGGCGAGATCGTGCCAATCGCCTCGGCGCTTCCCGGGGGCTCGGACCTGAAGATCCCGCAGATCGGCTGGAACGCGCTGCGCTTCCCCGCCGGCAGGCCGAAAAGCCGCCTCTTCGCAGGAATAAACGAGGGCGACTGCGTTTACTTCGTCCACTCCTACTACGCAGCGACCGAGCCGCAGTACGTCTCCGCGTACACGGAGTACGGCGCGGAGCTGACCGCTTCCGCGGAGCGCGGTAGCGTCTACGGCATGCAGTTCCACCCCGAAAAAAGCGGCCGCGTGGGGCTCGCGATACTCTCCGCCTTCGCGGAGCTGAAATAGAAAGGGCATTTCTTTTATGGAGATTTTTCCCGCCATCGACATATACGGCGGCAAGGTCGTCCGGCTCATGCAGGGCGACTACGATAAGATGACCGTCTACTCCGACGACCCGCCCGCGTTCGCGAAAAAGTTCGCGGCGCAGGGGGCGAAGTTCCTGCACGCCGTCGACCTCGAGGGCGCGCGGGACGGCGGCACGCCGAACTTCGCGGTCGTAAAGCGCCTCGCCGCGACCTCCGGTCTGAAGGTCGAGATCGGCGGCGGCATCCGCTCCGCCGAGGTCGCCGAGAAGTACCTCGAGGCGGGCGTGTGGCGCGTGATACTCGGCACGGCCGCGGTCTCCGACCCCGGCCTGCTGCGGAAGCTCGTCTCTAAATGGGGCGAACGCGTCGCCGTCGGCGTCGACGTCAAGGACGGCTTCGTCGCGGTGCGCGGCTGGCGCGAGGTCAGCAGGCGCGAATGCTTCGAGTTCTGCGGCGAGCTGCAGGACGCCGGAGTGCGCTGCGTCATCTGCACCGACGTTTCCCGCGACGGTATGCTCGGCGGTTCGAACGCCGAACTTTACCGCCGGCTGACCGCCGAATACGATATGGATTTCGTCGCCTCGGGCGGCGTGTCGAGCGCCGGCGAGCTGAAAAAGCTCGCGGAAACGGGCGTTTACGGCGCGATACTCGGCCGCGCTCTCTACGAGGGGCGGCTGACGGTCGCTCAGGCACTGGAGGCGGTCAAATGATAACGAAACGCATCATTCCCTGCCTCGACGTCCGCGACGGACGAGTGGTCAAGGGCGTCAACTTCGAAGGGCTGCGGGACGTGTCCTCCCCCGTCGAGCTGGCCGAATACTACGACAAAAACGGCGCGGACGAGCTGGTCTTTTACGACATCACCGCTTCCGCCGAGGGGCGCTCGCTCTTCACCGACGCGCTGCGCGAAACCGCAAGCAAGGTCTTCATTCCGCTCACCGTCGGCGGCGGGATAAACACGCTCGACGACTTCGACCGCGTGCTCAAATGCGGCGCGGACAAGGTCAGCGTCAACTCCGGCGCGATACGCGATCCCTCGCTCATCGAAAAGGCGGCGAAGCGTTACGGCGATCAGTGCGTCGTCCTCTCCGTAGACTGCAAGCGCGTCGGCGGCAGGTACGTCGTCTTCGCGCGCGGAGGCCGCGACGACACCGGCATCGACGCGATCGAATGGGTAAAGCGCGGAGTCGCGTCCGGCGCGGGCGAGATAGTGCTCAACTCCATCGACACCGACGGAGTCAAGGGCGGCTTCGATATCGAAATGCTACGCGACGTCTGCGGAAACGCCGGCGTTCCGGTCATCGCTTCCGGCGGCGCGGGCGGCATAGAGGACTTCGTCACCCTCTTCCGCGAAGCGCCGAACGTCGACGCGGGACTCGCCGCTTCGATATTCCACTTCCGCGAAGTGACGATCCCCGATTTGAAAAACGCGCTCGCCGAAGCGGGCGTGAACGTCCGGAGGGTAAAAGTATGAAACTGATAAACGCAAACGAACTGAAATACGGCGCCGACGGTCTGATCCCCGCGGTCGTCGTCGACGCGGAGACCGGCAAGGTGCTCACCGTCGCCTATATGAACGCCGAATCGCTCGGAATCACGATGAAGGAGGGGCGCACCTGCTTCTGGTCGCGTTCGCGCGGCGAGCTCTGGCGCAAGGGCGAGACCTCCGGCAACGTTCAGCACGTCGTCGATATCACCGCCGACTGCGACCTCGACGCGCTGCTCGTACGCGTCAAAAAGGACGGGCCCGCCTGCCACACCGGCAGCGACAGCTGCTTCTTCAACGCCGTCTACGTTTCCGACGAGAACTCCGCCTTCTCCCTCGACGCGCTGATGGAGCTCATCAAGGGGCGCAAGACCGACAAAAAGGAAGGCAGCTACACCACCTACCTCTTCGAAAAAGGCATAGACAAGATACTTAAAAAGATCGGCGAGGAATCCACCGAGGTCATCGTCGCCGGCAAGGGCGGCGACCGCGCCGAAACGATATACGAGATTGCCGACCTCTGCTATCACGTCATGGTGCTGATGGCGGAAATGGGCATCTCAAACGACGAAATACTCCGCGAGCTCGCCTCGCGCCACGTCATCGACAGGAAGGTCAAACAGGAGAAAATGGTCTGACCTTCCCGAAATATGCAATAAAAACACGGTATTCCGTGTTTTTATTCATTTTTTGAGCGCAGATATACACTTTTGGTCAAATATTCCATAACTTTGGTATATATTAAGACGATTTAGTGTAAATTTTTCATTTTTGCTATTGACAAATCCGGATATGCGAGTATAATTATTCACATAAATTGAATAAATTACATATTCGGAGGCAACAAAATGAAAAAATCAGACATCAAAAAGGTAGTTCTTGCATATTCCGGCGGACTTGATACTTCGATAATCATTCCGTGGCTGAAAGAGAATTACAACAACTGCGAAGTCATCGCCGTTTCCGGCAACGTCGGCCAGGGCACCGAGCTCGACGGCCTCGAGGAGAAGGCGCTGAAGACCGGCGCTTCCAAGCTCTATATCGAGGATCTGCGCAAGGAGTTCGTCGAGGATTACATCTTCCCGACCGTCAAGGCGGGCGCCGTCTACGAGGGCGACTACCTGCTCGGCACCTCCTTCGCCCGTCCCTCCATCGCCAAGCGCATCGTCGAGATCGCGAAGGCGGAGGGCGCGGACGCCATCTGCCACGGCTGCACCGGCAAGGGCAACGACCAGGTCCGCTTCGAGCTGACGATAAAGGCGTTCGCGCCTGATATGCCCGTCATCGCCCCCTGGCGCGAATGGGACATCAAGAGCCGCGAGGAAGAGATCGACTACGCCGAGGCGCACGACATCCCGCTGAAGATCAACCGCGAGACGAACTATTCCAAGGACAAGAACCTCTGGCACCTCTCGCACGAGGGACTCGACCTCGAGGATCCCGCCAACGAGCCGCAGTACAACAAGCCCGGCTTCCTCGAAATGTGCGTTTCGCCCGAGCAGGCGCCCGATACTCCCACCTATATGACGCTCCACTTCGAGAAGGGTATCCCCACCGCGATAGACGGCGTTGAGTACGGTCCCGTCGAGCTCGTGGAAAAGCTCAACGAGCTGGGCGGCAAGAACGGCATCGGCCTCGCCGACCTCGTGGAAAACCGCCTCGTCGGAATGAAGAGCCGCGGCGTTTACGAAACTCCCGGCGGCACGATCCTCTTCCGCGCCCATCAGGTGCTTGAAACGATCACCCTCGACCGCGACACCCAGCACTACAAGTCGCTCGTCGCGCAGAAGTTCGCCGAGCTCGTCTACTTCGGCCAGTGGTTCACCCCGCTGCGCGAGGCGCTCTCCGCCTTCGTCGACAAGACGCAGGAGACCGTCACCGGCGACGTCAAGCTCAAACTCTACAAGGGCAATATCATCAACGCCGGAGTCACCTCCCCCTACTCCCTCTACGATCCGGAGATCGCTACCTTCGACGAGGACGAGGTCTATAACCAGGCGGACAGCGCGGGCTTCATCAATCTCTTCGGACTGCCCGTGAAGGTCGCCGCCAAGGCGAAGGCGAAATACCAGAAATAACACAGAAAGCGAAAATCCATGCTGAACAAACCGGTCATAAAAGTATTCATAGACGGCAGCGCCGGAACGACGGGACTGCGCATCAACGAACGCCTGCGCGGGCTCGGCGGAGTCGAACCGCTGACGCTCCCCGAGGAGCTGCGCAAGGACGTTTCCGCGCGCACGGAGGCGATAGCCGCCGCGGACGTCGCGGTGCTCTGCCTGCCGGACGACGCCGCGAGGGAGGCCGCCGCGATAGCCGATTCCGTCGGCACCGCGGTAATCGACGCCTCCACCGCGCACCGCGTCGCGCCCGGGTGGGCGTACGGCTTTCCGGAGCTTTCCGCCGCGCACAGAAGCGCCGTTGAAAGCTCGAACCGCGTCGCCGTCCCCGGCTGCCACGCGAGCGGCTTCGTCGCGCTGGTCTTCCCCCTCGTAGAGGCGGGCGTCATACCGGCGGACGCGGAGCTGACGGCGTTTTCGCTGACCGGATACAGCGGCGGCGGCAAGAAGATGATCGCCGAGTATCAGTCCGGAGCGCGCTCCGCGCTTTACGGCGCGCCGAGGCAGTACGCGCTCGGGCAGACGCACAAGCACCTGCCTGAGATGGCGGCGGTCACGGGGCTGAAAAAAGCCCCCGCCTTCTGCCCGATCGTCGCGGATTTCTACAGCGGCATGGAGGTCACCGTCCCGCTCTTCGCCGACGCGATAAACGGCGGGATTGACGGGATAAAAGAGATTTATAAAGCGAAGTACCGCGGGCCCGTCGTCAACTATACGGACAGCCCCGACGCCGACGGATTCCTTTCCGCCGCGGCGTTCTCGGGCAGGGACGACATGGCGGTAAGCGTTTTCGGCAACGGCGAGCGGATACTGCTCACGGCGAGGTTCGACAACCTCGGCAAGGGCGCTTCCGGAGCCGCCGTGCAGTGTCTGAACGTCATGCGCGGCGCCGATGAGACCGCGGGACTCGTTATCGGAGGCAGTTATGAGTGATTTCAAGCATATACCGGGCGGCGTATGCGCCGCTAAGGGCTTTAAGGCGAACGGCGTACACTGCGGCATCCGCCGCAGTCAGAGCAAGCGCGATCTCGCGCTGATCTGGTCGGAAACTCCCGCCGCGGCCGCCGCCGTCTACACGACCAACCTCGTGAAAGGCGCGCCTATCGCGGTCACGAAGGCGAATATATCCGACGGCTTCGCCAGAGCGGTCATCTGCAACAGCGGCAACGCCAACACCTGCAACGCGAACGGAGTCGAGATCGCGGAGCAGACCTGCGCGCTGCTCGCCGAAAAGCTCGGCGTTTCCGCCTCCGACGTCATCGTCGCCTCAACCGGCGTAATCGGTCAGCCGCTCGATATAGCGCCGATCGCCTCCGGCATCCCCTCCCTCTGCGAAGGGCTCGCCGCCGACGGCTCCGACCTCGCCGCCGAAGCGATAATGACCACCGACACGAAGCTAAAATCCGTCTCCGTTTCGTTCGAGATAGGCGGAACCGAATGCCGCGTCGGCGGCATCGCGAAGGGCAGCGGAATGATACATCCGAATATGGCGACGATGCTCGTTTTCGTCACCACCGACTGCGCGATAACCCCCGCAATGCTCCAAAAGGCGCTCTCCGCCGACGTTGAGGACTCCTTCAACATGATAAGCGTCGACGGCGACACCTCCACAAACGATATGGTCTGCGTAATGGCCAACGGCGCGGCTGGCAACCCCGTCATCGACGCCGAAGGCGCGGAGTTTGAAACCTTCCGCGCCGCGCTCGCGGAAGTCACCGTTTCGCTCTGCAGGATGATCGCCGGCGACGGCGAGGGCGCGACGAAGCTGCTCGAATGCAGCGTCACCGGCGCCGCGGACGCCGCTTCCGCGAAGACGGTCGCGAAAAGCGTGATATGCTCCTCCCTGCTGAAAGCCGCGATGTTCGGCGCCGACGCCAACTGGGGCCGCGTGCTCTGCGCCGTCGGCTACAGCGGAGTCGATACCGACGTTTCGAAGATAGGCGTTTCCTTCGCCTCCTGCGCCGGAGAGATCGAAGTCTGCAGAAACGGAGCGGGCATGGAGTTCTCGGAAGAGAAAGCCAAAGAGATACTCTCGCAGAGCGAGATAAAAATAAACGTGTCGCTGGGCGACGGAAACGCCTCCGCTGTCGCGTGGGGCTGCGACCTGACCTACGACTACGTGAAGATCAACGGAGATTACAGAACGTGATGAACATTTCAAACGCCGCGCGCGCCGAGATACTTACACAGGCGCTCCCCTACATCCGCGAATACTACGACAAGACCGTCGTCGTCAAATACGGCGGCAACGCGATGATAAACGAAGAGCTGAAGGAGGCCGTCATGGGCGACCTCGTTCTGCTTTCGCTTATCGGAATAAAGGTCGTGCTCGTCCACGGCGGCGGGCCGGAAATAACCGAAACGCTCGCAAAGATCGGCAAGAAGAGCGAGTTCGTCAACGGCCTGCGCGTCACCGACAAGGAAACCGTCGACGTCGTGCAGATGGTGCTGGCGGGCAAGATAAACAAGAACCTCGTCAACCTGCTCGAAGGCAAGGGCGGCCGCGCGATGGGGCTCTGCGGCATAGACGGACATATGCTCCGCGCCAGGCCGATAAGCGCCGAGCTCGGCTACGTCGGCGAGATAACCGAGGTGGATATCAAGCCGATAAACGACCTGCTTGAAAAGGGCTATATCCCGGTCGTTTCCTCCGTCGGCTGCGACGAGGACGGCAACGTCTACAACATCAACGCGGACAGCGCCGCCGCCGCGATAGCGGGCGCGGTAAACGCCGAATGCCTCATCTCCATGACCGACATCAGCGGCATTCTGCGCGATAAGGACGACCCCTCCACGCTTATTCCGCAGGTCACGGTCGCAGAGGCGCCGCAGCTCGTCAGGGACGGCGTCATCTCCGGCGGCATGATCCCGAAGATAGACTGCTGCATCGAGGCGATAAACAAGGGCGTGCGCAAGGTCTTCATCATCGACGGCCGCGTTCCGCACGCGATACTGATAGAAATACTCACCGACGAAGGCGTCGGCACTATGATAATCTGACGGGTGAAGCCATGGATACCGTACGCAAGGATAACGAATATATCGCGAACACCTACTCGCGCTTTCCGCTCACGCTGACGCGCGGGCGGGGTTCCCTTTTATATGACGAAAACGGGAAAGAATACGTAGACCTCGGCACCGGCATCGCGGTCAACGGCTTCGGCGTCGCCGACTCCGTCTGGGCGGGCGCGGTGACGATGCAGCTCAACACCCTGCCGCATACGTCGAACCTCTACTACTCCGCCCCCTGCGCCGAACTCGCCGAGGAACTTTGCAAGCGCACCGGGATGAAAAAGGTCTTCTTCTCCAACAGCGGCGCCGAGGCGAACGAATGCGCGATAAAGGCCGCGCGGAAGTACGCCGAGGACAAGGGCAACGCCGGAGCGAAGATAATCACGCTGAAAAACAGCTTCCACGGCCGCACCCTCGCGACTCTCGCCGCGACCGGACAGGATACCTTCCACAAGGACTTCCTGCCCGTCACCCCCGGCTTCGCGTACGTCGATCCGGCATCGCCCGAAGCGCTCGAAGCCGCCGTCGCCGAAGGCGGCGTATGCGCGATAATGATAGAGGTCGTGCAGGGCGAGGGCGGCGTAGTGCCGCTGAAGCCCGAGTTCGCGGCGAAGGCCGCTTCGCTCGCCGCGGAAAACGATATCCTGCTCATCTGCGACGAGGTGCAGATCGGCAACGGCCGCAGCGGCGCGCTTTACGGCTACATGAACTACGGGCTGAAGCCCGATATCGTCACCACCGCGAAGGGGCTCGGCGGCGGCCTTCCCATCGGCGCGACGCTGCTGGGCGAAAAGGTGAAGGACACCCTCACCCCCGGCTCCCACGGCTCCACCTTCGGCGGCAACCCCGTCTGCTGCGCCGGCGCGCTCTCGATAATCAAGCGCATCGACGATAAGCTCCTCGCCGGAGTCCGCGAACGGAGCGAGTATATCTTCTCCGAGCTTTCCGGCGCGAAGGGCGTCGTTTCCGTCAGCGGTATGGGGCTGATGATCGGAGTCGAGACCGTCCGTCCCGCCGCCGACGTCATCGCCGACTGTATGGCGGAGGGCGTTCTCGTGATAAAAGCGAAAAACAAGGTCCGGCTGCTGCCGGCGCTGAACATACCGACGGAGCTGCTTAAAGCCGCCGTCAGAACGCTCAAGGAGGTCTGCGCAAAATGAAACATCTGCTCAAACTCGCCGACTGGTCGGGCGAAGAAATAATCGCGACGCTCGACCTCGCGGATAAGCTCAAAAAGGAAAAGAAAGCCGGCGTTCCCCACCACGTCCTCGCGGGAAAAACGCTCGGAATGATATTCTCGAAGGCGTCCACGCGCACCCGCGTTTCCTTCGAGGTCGGAATGTACGACCTCGGCGGCAGCGCGCTCTTCCTCTCCTCCCACGACCTGCAGATAGGCCGCGGCGAGCCGGTGGAGGACACCGCGCGCGTGCTCTCGCGCTTCCTCGACGGGATAATGATACGCACCTTCGAACAGAAGGAGGTCGAGGACCTCGCGAAGTACGGCAGCATCCCGATAATCAACGGGCTGACCGACTACTGCCATCCCTGCCAGGTGCTCGCCGATCTGATGACGATACGCGAACACCGCGGCGCGCTCGCCGGCAACAAGCTCTGCTTCGTCGGCGACGGGAACAATATGGCCAACTCCCTCATCGTAGGCGGCATAAAGACCGGAATGAAGGTCGCGATCGCCTGCCCCTCCACGCACAAGCCGGACGCGGCGCTGATGAAGTGGGCGGCTGAAAACGGCGATTTCACCTGCACCGAGAGCGTGCTTGAAGCCGCCGAGGGCGCGGACGTGCTCTACACCGACGTGTGGGCTTCGATGGGCCAGGAGGGCGAAGCGGACGAGCGCAAGCTCGCCTTCGCCGGATACTGCGTCGACGATTCCGTCATGGCGGTCGCCAAGAGCGACGCGATGGTGCAGCACTGCCTGCCCGCGCACCGCGGGGAGGAGATCACAGCCGAGGTCTTCGAGGCGCACGCCGGCGAGATCTTCGACGAGGCGGAGAACCGCCTGCACGCGCAGAAGGCGGTGCTCGTGCGCTGCCTCGGCGCAGAATAACGCGAAAAGCGGGTTTTTACTATGAAGAAATTTCTCGTGCTTGCCGACGGCTCGGTCTTCGAGGGCGTCGGCTTCGGCGCCGACAGAGACGCGGTCGGCGAGCTCGTTTTCACCACCGGCGTCTGCGGTTATATAGAAACGCTGACCGACCCGAGCTACTACGGGCAGATCGTCATGCAGACCTTCCCGCAGATCGGCAACTACGGCGTCATAAGGGAGGACTTCGAAGGGAAGCCCGCCCTTTTCGGCTACGTTACGCGCGAATACTGCGACGCGCCCTCAAACTTCCGCTGCGGCGGCACGCTCGACGCCTTCCTGCGCGAAAGCGGCATCCCCGCGATCTGCGGAGTCGACACGCGCGAGATCACCCGCCGCATACGCGAAAGCGGCACGATGAACGCCGCGATATGCTCCGAAATCCCCGCCGACCTTTCCGCGATAAAGGCGTATTCAGTCAAAGACGCCGTCGCCGCTGTCAGCCGCCGCGACTCCGCCGTCTTCCCCGCGCTGAACGGCGAACGCTTCAGGGTCGCGCTCATCGACTACGGCGCGAAGGGGCACATCGTGCAGTGCCTGCGCGAACGCGGCTGCTCCGTGACCGAGCTGCCCTTCGACGTTACGGCGGAGTACATACTTTCAAACGGCTTCGACGGCGTGATGCTCTCAAACGGCCCGGGCGATCCGGCGGAGAACGCCGCCGCCGTCGCGGAGCTGAAAAAGCTGCTCGGAAAGCTGCCGATCTTCGGCATCTGCCTCGGGCATCAGCTCCTCGCGCTCGCCGCCGGCGGACGCACCGTCAAGCTCCCCTACGGGCACCGCGGCGCGAACCAGCCCGTCCGCGACCTTGAAAGCGGGCGCGTCTACATCACGAGCCAGAACCACGGCTACGCCGCCGACGGAAGCATCCCCGGCGCGACGGAGCTTTTCAAAAACGCCAACGACGGCACGAACGAGGGCCTCGCCTACCCCGGCCTGCAGGCGCTCTCCGTGCAGTTCCACCCCGAAGCGAGCGCAGGTCCGCACGACGCGGGCTTCATGTTCGACCGCTTTATTCAGCTGATGGAGGATAATAAGTAATGCCGCGCGATCCCGAAATCAAAAAAGTCGTCGTCATCGGCTCCGGCCCCATCGTTATCGGGCAGGCCGCCGAGTTCGACTACGCCGGCGCCCAGGCCTGCCGCGTGCTTCGCGCGGAGGGAGTGGACACCGTGCTAGTCAACTCCAACCCCGCCACGATAATGACCGACGCCGCGCTCGCCGACGAAATATACCTCGAGCCCCTCAACGAAGAAACGCTCAAGCGCGTCATCGAGAAGGAGAAGCCCGACAGTCTGCTCGCCTCCCTCGGCGGACAGACCGGCCTTACGCTCGCGATGAAGCTCTCCCGCGACGGCTGGCTCGCCGCGCACGGCGTGCGCCTGCTCGGCACCGACGCGGAAGCCATTTCGCGCGCCGAGGACCGCGAGCTTTTCAAGCAGACGATGGAGGAGCTCGGCCAGCCGACGATACCCTCCGACATCGCCAACGACGTCGAAACCGCGCTTTATATCGCTGACAGGATTAAATACCCCGTCATCGTGCGCCCCGCCTTCACCCTCGGCGGAAGCGGCGGCGGCATCGCATATAACGCCGAGGAGCTGCGCTCCGTCGCGGCGATAGGGCTCGACACCTCCCCGATACGCCAGATACTCGTAGAGCGTTACATCTACGGCTGGAAGGAGATCGAGTTAGAGACCGTCCGCGACAGCGCCGGCAACGCCATCGCCGTCTGCAGCATGGAGAACTTCGACCCCGTCGGCGTCCACACCGGCGACAGCATCGTCGCCGCGCCCGCGCTGACGCTCTCCGACAAGGAATACCAGATGCTCCGCACGGCGTCGCTCGACATAATCTCCGCGCTCGGCATCGTCGGCGGCTGCAACTGCCAGTTCGCGCTCGATCCCGACAGCTTCGAATACGCCGTCATCGAGGTCAACCCGCGCGTTTCGCGCTCCTCCGCCCTCGCGTCGAAGGCGACCGGATACCCGATCGCGAAGATCACCACGAAGCTCGCGCTCGGCTACACGCTCGACGAGATACCCAACGAAATAACCGGCAAGACCTGCGCCTGCTTCGAGCCGACGGTCGACTACGTCGTCGTCAAGTTCCCGAAGTGGCCCTTCGACAAGTTCCCCGGCAGCGACCGCACGCTCGGCACGCAGATGAAGGCGACCGGCGAGGTCATGGCCATCGCCCACTCCTTTGAGGCCGCCGTAATGAAGGCGGCGCGCGGCGCGGAGATCTCTCTCGACACGCTCGACCGCTCCGGCGGCGGCGAGCCGGTAGAAGAACGGCTGAAGCGCATGGACGACCACCGCCTTTTCACGATATTCGAGGCGCTCCGCAAGGGAGTCGGCGCCGACGAGATAAACGCCGCGACGCGCATCGACAAATACTTCATCGGCTGCCTGAAGAAGCTCGCCGACTTCGAGAACGAAATCGAGGGGCGCGCGCTGACGGAGGAAGAATACCTCCGCGCAAAGCGCCTCGGCTACACCGACAAGGCGCTGGCGCGGCTCTCCGCGCACCCGCTTCCGCCGCACCGCGACGCCGTCTATAAGATGGTCGACACCTGCGCCGCGGAGTTCGACGCGGAAACGCCGTATTTCTACTCGACCTACGACGACGCCTGCGACTCGCGCCGCTTCGTCCGCTCCGGCAAGCCGGTCATAATCGTGCTCGGATCCGGCCCGATACGCATCGGGCAGGGCATCGAGTTCGACTACTCCTCCGTCCACTGCGTCAAAACGCTCAAGGAAATCGGCTACGACGTCGTCATCATCAACAACAACCCCGAGACCGTCTCCACCGACTACGACACCGCCGACCGCCTCTATTTCGAGCCGCTCTGCGAGGAGGACGTGATGAACGTCATCCGCGCCGAGAACCCCGTGGGAGTCGTCGTCGCCTTCGGCGGCCAGACCGCGATACGCCTCGCGAAGTTCCTTGACGAAAACGGAGTGAAAATACTCGGCACCTCCGCCGACGGCATCGACACCGCCGAGGACCGCGAGCGCTTCGACGCGCTGCTCGAGCGCTTCTCGATAAGGCGCCCGAAGGGCGAATCCGTCACCACCGAGGAAGGCGCGCTCGCCGCTGCGAAAGAGCTCGGCTACCCCGTGCTGCTCCGCCCGAGCTACGTCATCGGCGGCCAGAATATGACCATCGCGCACGACGAGCGCGACGTATCGGTCTATATGCGCCGCATACTCGCCGGAGGCATCTCCGCGCCCGTGCTCTGCGACAAATACATGATGGGGCCCGAGCTCGAGGTGGACGTCATCTCCGACGGCACGGACGTGCTCATCCCCGGCATAATGCAGCACATCGAGCGCGCCGGAGTACATTCCGGCGACTCCATCGCCGTCTACCCGACCTACAACATCGGCGACATAATGCTGAAAAAGCTCGTCGACTACTCGACGAAGCTCGCCCTCGCGCTCGGCACGAAGGGCCTTGTCAACATACAGTATCTCATATACGAAAACGAGCTCTACGTTATCGAAGTCAACCCCCGCGCGTCGCGCACCGTGCCGTATATCAGCAAGGTCTCCGGCGTGCCGATGGTGGATATCGCCTCCCGCGTCATGTGCGGAGCGACGCTGCGCGAGCTCGGCTGCGGAACGGGGCTCTGCCCGACTCCGCCCTACTACGCCGTCAAGGTGCCTGTCTTCTCCTTCGAGAAGCTGACCGACGTCAACGCGTACCTCGGGCCCGAGATGAAGTCCACCGGCGAAGCGCTCGGCATCGGCAGGACTCTGCCGGAAGCGCTCTTCAAGGGACTGACCGCCGCGGGCATCAAGGTAGTTTCGCCGCACGATACGAACGCCGACGTCGGCGTCTTCCTCAGCGTCGACGCGCACGATCTCTACGAAGTCGTCGGGCTCGCCAAGAAGTTCGACGATCTCGGCATGAAGCTCTACGCGACCGCCGACACCGCCGACTCCATCGCCTCGCTCGGCATCGACGTCGAGCGCGTGCCCGGAGTGCGTGAAAGCGGCGAGGTCTTCAACCTCATCGAGAGCGGCGCGGTCAGCTACGTCGTCTACACCGGCGCCGTCTACGACGACACCATCGAGGACTATATCGCGCTGCACCGCCGCGCGCTCGCGCATTCGGTGGCGTGCTTCACGTCGCTCGACACCGCGAACGCCGTAGCGGACATAATCGCGAGCCGCTACAACGCCTTCAACACCGAGCTGGTGGACATAGCGCATATGCGCAGGGAGCGTCCGCGCCTGCGCTTCACGAAGATGCAGGGCTCCGGCAACGACTACATCTTCTTCGAGAACTTCGACGGCGCGCTGCCCGCGCCGGAATCCCTCTGCGTCACCCTCTGCGACCGCGCCTACGGCGTCGGCGGCGACGGGATCGTCTATATCGAGCGCTCCGAGGTCGCGGACGCGAAGATGCGCATCTTCAACCGCGACGGAAGCGAGGGACTTATGGCGGGCAACAGCATCCGCTGCGTCGGCAAATATCTGCACGACAAGGGGATTGTCGCCGGCGACGAGATCTCCGTAGAGACCGCGAGCGGAATAAAGAAGCTGCGGCTGTATCTGACCAACGGGCGCGTGACCTCCGTCACCGTCGATATGGGCGAAGCCGACTTCGACGCCGCATCCCTGCCCTCCGCGCTCGGCGGCGAGATAATCGACCGCCCGGTGAACGTCGCGGGCGAGGAGCGCCGCATAACCTGCCTCTCGGTAGGCAACCCGCACTGCGTCATCTTCTGCGACCGCGTGGACGCCGTGGACGTGCCGCGCGTCGGTCAGATTTTCGAGCACGCGGATATGTTCCCCGACAGGATAAACGTCGAGTTCGTCCGCGTCGTCAACCCCACGACGCTGAAAATGCGCGTCTGGGAGCGCGGCAACGGCGAAACGCTCGCCTGCGGTACCGGCGCCTGCGCCGGAGCCGCCGCCGCGATACGCCTCGGGCTCTGCCGCGCGGACGGCGACGTGACCGTCAAGCTACCCGGCGGCGACCTGAGCGTCCGCGTCGAGAACGGCCGCGTACTGCTGACCGGCGACGCCGCCTTCGTGTATGAGGGCGAAGTGGAAATATAAAGATTCGCCCGCGCCACGGGCGAAATAATGAATACTGAAAACTGAAGATTTAATAATGAATAATTAAGGAAAAACGGCTCCGGATTCGGAGCCGTTTTGAATTACAGCGGCTTCCGCAGCGAAAACGCGCTCGCGCCGTAAAAGTTACAAAATAGTTACAAAACAGCCGTAAAAGTAACAAAACAGTTACAAAAACGCCCTAAAAGTTACAAAAGGGTTACAAAACTGTAACTAATTTGTAACCGTTTTTCGCGTTTTTTTATGATATAATGCAATTGTAGCGAGATACCGCGCCCGCGAGCGCGAAAAACATACGATCATATTTCAAAGGAGGAATCGGAAATGAAAAAACTGCTTGCGTTCACACTTGCATTGGCGATGGCGCTGACGCTCTTCGCCTGCTCGAAGGCGGCGGATCCGGTCAGCAGCTCGGAACCCGTCACGGATACGCAGGATGACGCCGAGCCCGCGTTCACCTTCGAGGACATCCGCGTCTACGACAAGTACCTGCCGACCTCGCTCGGCATAGAGATGAAAAACGTAAATCTCACGGCTGTCCGCGACGACCGGCCTCTCGAAGATTACGAACTCCAACTCGCGGCAAGATACGGCGTTACCGGCGAAGCCGCGAAGGCCATGACACGCGCCGAGCTTCTCGATCTCGAAAGCAAACACAAACTCACTCCGCAATCAATAAGCAGCATAAAAACAGTTTATCCCGAAGTTCCGGAAAGCGTACTGAGAACGTGGACGTACGGCGATTACGAAGCTTACGGCGTCGCCGTATCGTATGAGAGACTCAGGCCGAGCGAAGAGATCCGCGCCGAGCTCGAGCGCCGCGGGATAACCGAAGACGATTTCATGCGCCTTCGCAAGTTCTACGAATACGAATCCGATGAGGAGATAATCGCGAGAAGCGACGATGAACTGAGGGCGACCATCATCAAGGATTACGAGCAAAAGCTCGAATACGCCCGCGCGGTATCGAAGGACGATTACGGAGATTGATCGCCGATCATGCAGAAAGGAGCGACAGTATGAATATGAAGAAGCTTTTTGCGTTCATACTTGCGGCGGCGATGGCGCTGACGCTCTTCGCCTGCGCGAAGGCAGCGGATCCGACCGCGTCTTCGAGCGGGCTCGGCGGGCCTAAGCTCTATATCCTCGCGGACCGCGGGACAGGACAGATGTATTACAAGGTGCTCGAGCTGCATCCCGAGCCGGAGTTCGACGGCGCCGGCGAGCCGATGGATGAGAAGTATATCGAATACCTCATCCGCTGTCAGGTCTACGAGGACGAGTATCGCGACTGGACGAACGGCGACGCCGAGGCGCGCCTGCGCGGCAAGACGTATCTGTTCGAACGTGAATACACCGCGGCGCAGCTTGCGAAGTTCAACGAGCTCGGGCTGACGACGGGCAAGCTGCATACGCTGCTGGATTTAAGTTACGGCATAGATGATATAATGAAAATGACCGCCGATCAGGTGCCCGGAAGTATCGAAGACAAACAAAGCGATATGATCATATACAACAAACTGAACGCCGTAGTGCCGAGGTCAGACGCAAAACGCCTGACACTCGATGACGTCGATACCTTCGGTCTCTCAGCGGATATGCTTGAGGAGGATGTCGTTGCAAAGCTCGGACCCGCAAGTGAGGTACGTGAAGAAGACGACGACGGAGAGGGAAGGTTCGGTAAAAAGATATACATCTACGACGGCTTGACGATCACCTTTTTAAAAACGCTTTACGGCGAGCCGTATATGGACGAGATATTCTCCGCCGAGTTCACGTCGCCCGATAAAGAGTATATGCACGGGATAAAGCTCGGCGACACGCTTTATGACGTCGTCGCGAAGTTCCCGCAGGACCGCGATTACCGCTGCGGCACGCCGTATGGTGATCCGATGGACAAATACACTGACGGTTATTCCGTTCTGCAGAACATCCGAGAGTATAATCGACACAACGACGATATCTACCGCCTGATCGTTACGGTCGGATACTATCCGCAGGTCAACTTCTATTTTGCGGAGGACTTGACGCTTTCGTCGATACTCATCAAATATCGCAACGACGGATTTGAGGAATAATTCACGCATAACAAAAACGCTCCGAGGTAGCCTCGGGGCGTTTTGTTTTATTCAGATACCGTCATCCCGAGGGCGGCTATGCCGCGCCCGAGGGATCCCCTGCCGTCTGCTGACGGTGTGGGATCCTTCGACTCGCTTCGCTCGCTCAGGATGACACCCGGCATGGAGCTTTGGTCAATTATAATGCAAATTGGAAGACACAATACCCCGCGTAAATACACAGCAGCAGTATCCCCTGCCAGCGGCTTACCTTGCCGCGGATAAGCGCCGGAAGCGCCATTATCAGCATCACCGCGCCCATGACCGGAATATCCACGACGAGCGAGGCGTTCATGCCGCCGATCAGCTTTTCCGCGGGCACGCCGAACGGTCTGACCGTCATCGCCGCGCCGCTGACGAGCACGAGGTTGAAGAGGTTCGCGCCTATTATGTTGCCGAGCGAAAGGGCGCTGTGCCCCTTGACGAGCGAGGTTATCGCCGTGACGAGCTCCGGCAGCGACGTGCCGAGCGCGACGAAGGTCAGCGCGATGACCGTTTCCGGCACTCCCAGCTCGGTGGCGATCTTCGTGCCGTTATCGACGAGCAGACGCGCGCCGACCGCGATCAGCGCCGCGCCGACGACGAGCAGCAGGATATCCTTCCACGCCTTGCCCTCCGGAGCCGGCTCCGGCTCCTCCTTCTGCGCCTCGAGCTTCCTGCCCGCCCTGCGCGAGGTGATTATCAGCGCGAACATATACGCGACGAAAACGAGCAGCAGGCCTATGCCCATCAGGCGCGAGAAATACCCGGTCGTGTACGCGACCGCCGCGTAAGCCGCCGCCGCGGCGAAGAAGAACGCGAGCGGCAGGCGGAGCGTCTTCTTATCGACGTCCGACGGACGCACCGCCATAGTCACCGCGGAGATAAGCGCGGTGTTGCAGATTATCGAGCCGATGGCGTTCCCGTAGGCGATCTCCGGATGAGTCTCGAACGCCGCGGTGACGGAGACCATCACCTCCGGCAGCGTGGTGCCTATCGAAACGACCGTCGCGCCGATGATCAGCTCCGACATCTTCAGCCGGCGGGCGATGCCGACGGAGCCGTCGACGAACCAGTCGCCTCCGAATATCAGCATCACGAGCCCCAGAATAAACAGTAAAACGGCAACAAGCATACGGTTTCCCTTTCTCAAGCCGCACGGCAAGGTGAGACTCTGCGGCGGGCGCTTCCGCGCCGCCCCCGATGCCTGTTGCCACCGATTTTAATTCCGTGCGTTATTTCGGTAGTATTATAACCGCTCGCCGCCGTTTTGTCAAGACGGCGTGGAAATCCGTTATATTATTTGAAAAAAATCGTTGACAAATCGGCGTTTATGCGATATAATACTCAGGCTGCGTAAAAATCCGCAGTATCCTTGCTTCCGAAAGGAAGCCATAAGTCCAAAAGGAGGTGCAATTATGTCAAAGATCAAGAACAACTACGAAGCTATGTTCGTCATCGACTGCGATCTCGACAGCAAGGAAGAAAACGCTACCGCCAATCTGGTGGCGAAATTCAAGTCCTTCATCGAAGAGAACGCCGAGAACGTCGAGCTCGAGGAGTGGGGCATGCGCAAGCTCGCTTATCCGATCAACTACAAGGACAGCGGCTATTACTGCGTCTGCAAGTTCACCAGCGAGACCGAGTTCCCCGCCGAGCTGGAGCGTAACTTCAACATCAACGAGAGCATCATCCGCTATCTCGTCATCAAGCTTGAGAAGTAAGGGAGGAAACGAAAATGATTAACAAGGTCATTCTTATGGGCCGCCTCGTGGCCGATCCCGAGCTCAAGCATACCCAGAGCGACGTACCCGTCGTCTCCACCCGCATCGCCGTAGACCGCGATTTCAAATCCGCGAGCGGCGAGCGTCAGGCCGATTTCATCGACATCGTCTGCTGGCGCGAAAGAGCGGAGTTCGTCTCCCGCTATTTCCGCAAGGGCAACATGATCGCCGTCGTCGGCTCCCTGCAGAGCCGCCAGTTCGAGACCAAGGACGGTCAGAAGCGTACCGCCTACGAGGTCGTCTGCGATCAGGTATCCTTCACCGGCGAAAAAGCCAACAACGCTCCCTCCGCCGGCGGAAGCTACGCGCCCCGTCAGGACGCGCCCGCTCCGGAGTTCAGCGCTCCCGGCGGCGACGACTTCGAGGAAGTCGACGACGACAGCCAGCTGCCCTTCTGAGGCAGCCCCACATTCTACAACCAAGGAGTGTTATAAATGGAAAAAGAGAACACCGCGCCGCGCTTCTCCAAGAAGCCCCGCAAAAAGGTCTGCGCCTTCTGCGTCGACCGCGTCGATTACATCGACTATAAGGACGTCGGCAAGCTCCGCAAGTACATTTCCGAGAGAGCGAAGATCCTGCCCCGCAGGACCACCGGCACCTGCGCTTATCATCAGACTCAGCTGACCACCGCCATCAAGAGAGCCCGCCACTGCGCGCTGCTCCCCTACGTCAACAACTGAGCGAAACACGAAAGAACGGAGCAAGAACCTTGCTCCGTTTTTTTATTGAAAAAGCACGCCGCGGCGTGCTTTTTTGCTTATCTGATCTATCTCACCTGACCGTCGCCTTCGATGAGGTATTTGTAGGTGGTCAGGCAGTCGACGCCCATCGGTCCGCGGGCGTGGAGTTTCTGCGTGGAGATGCCGATCTCCGCGCCGTAGCCGAACTCGCCGCCGTCGGTGAAGCGTGTGGAGGCGTTGACGTAGACCGCCGCGGCGTCAACTTCGCGCAGAAAGCGCGCGGCGTTTTCCGCGTTTTCCGTGATTATCGCCTCGCTGTGTCCTGTGGAGTAGCGCGCGATATGCGCGAGCGCTTCGTCGATGCCGGCGACGACCTTGACGGCGAGGATATAGTCGAGGAATTCGTTCGCCCAGTCGCTCTCGGACGCGGGCTTCACGCAGCCGCCGAGGATCACGCGGGCGCGTTCGCAGCCGCGCAGCTCGACGTTCTTCTCGTCAAGCTTCGCCTTCATCAGCGGCAGGAACTTCTCCGCGACGTCAGCGTGAACGAGCGCGGTTTCGAGCGCGTTGCAGACGGAGGGGCGCGAGGTCTTGGCGTTGAAGATTATATCCGCCGCCATATCGAGGTCGGCGGAGGCGTCCACGAAGGCGTGGCAGTTGCCCGTTCCCGTTTCTATCGTCGGTACGGTGGCGTTCTTCACCACCGCGGAGATGAGTCCGGCGCCTCCGCGCGGGATAAGCACGTCGACGTAATCGTTAAGCGTCATCAGCGCCGTAGCCGCTTCGCGCGAGGTATCCGGCAGGACGGTGACGCAGTCGGCGGGAAGCCCCGCGCTCTCGAGCGCGGAACGCATTATCTCGCCGAGCTTGAGGTTGGAGTTTATCGCCTCTTTGCCGCCCTTCAGGATAACGGCGTTGCCGCTTTTCAGGCAGAGCACGGCGGCGTCGACGGTGACGTTCGGACGCGCCTCGTATATGATCGCGATGACGCCGAGCGGCACCGCTTTTTTCGTTATCTTCAGCCCGTTGGGGCGGACGCGCTCGTCGAAGACGCGGTCGAGCGGGTCGGGAACGCCGAGCAGTTCGAGCGCGCCCTGCGCCATGAGCTTCACGCGGCTCTCGTTCAGCGCGAGGCGGTCGAGCATCGCGGCGCTCATGCCGTTTTCGCGCGCGGCGGCGAGGTCCGCTTCGTTCGCGGCGAAGATCTCGGCCTTGCGCGCTTCAAGCGCGGCGGCGATCGCACGGAGCGCGGCGTTGCGCGTTTCGTTCGAGGAGGTTCCTATTATGCGCGACGCCGCTTTCGACGCGGCGCCGATGGCTCTGATATCCATATTCCCTGCCTTTCTTTTCACTCGGCGGCGAAGACCGTGCCGACCTGTTTTCCTTCAAGCAGTTCGTAGATCAGCGCGGGGTTCGCACTGTTCATTATCACCGTTTCCCTGCCCTGCGCGAGCATACGCTCGGCGGCGCGGAGCTTGGAGGTCATGCCTCCCGTGCCGAGGGCGGATTTGCCGTCGCAGCTCTCGTACATCTCCGCCGTTATCTCGGTCACGCGCGGGATGAGCTTCGCGTTCGGGTTGGAGTGCGGGTTGGAGTCGAAAAGTCCGTCCGCGTCGGTCAGAAAGACGAGCATATCCGCGCTTATCAGCTCCGCGACGACGGCGGAAAGGTTATCGTTGTCGCGGAAGCCGGCGAGCTCTTTTATCTCGTCGGTGTTCACGACGTCGTTGGCGTTGACTATCGGGATGACGCCGAGCGAAAGCAGCCGCTCGAAGGCGTTCAGGCAGTTGCGGCGCTGTACCTCGTTCTCGACGACGTTGCGCGTCAGAAGCACCTGCGCGACCGGCACGCCGAACTCGGCGAAAAGCTTGTCGTATATGTGCATCAGGCGTATCTGTCCGACCGCGGCGGCGGCCTGCAGACCGTCCAGCTCCGTCGGGCGGACGCCGTTCCAGAGCATCGCGCTGCCGACTCCGACCGCGCCGCTGCTCACGAGGACCACGCTGTTGCCGGTGTTGCGGACGCCGCTGAGTACCTTCGCGAGCTCGTCGATCCTGCGCAGGTTGACGCTTCCGCCTTCACCGGTCAGCGAGGACGTGCCTATCTTGACTACTATCCTCTTGCCTTTTTCCATACACGTCAGCTCCTTTTATACCGCGCGACCGCTCCGTCATGCGGCTTCTTCCCTTATTTTGTTATATTACCATATTTTTTGAAGATGTCAACAAAAAAGTGTTGAGAAACCGCCGATTATTTGCTATAATATGAGATGATAGTATAATTGTATAACTATGTTTATTACGAGGTGGGCATTATGAGTCAAAAGAACATCATCAACATAAGGATCGGCGGGGTGCCTTACACCATCAAGACAGACGAGCCTGCGGTGAACGTTGAACGCGCCGCCGCGGACGTCGACCGCCGCATAGCCGCGCACCAGCGCGACGCGGAATGGCTCAGCACCGAGAAGGCGCTCGCGCTGACTTCCATCGAGCTCGCTGACCGTTATCTGCGCCTGAAGGACGAGGTAGACAACGTCAACGCCCGCTACCGCGAGACATCCAAGCAGCTCTTCTATCTGCAGAAGGAAACGGACGAGCTCAAGCAGCAGTTGTTTGAGCTTAAACAGGGCGGAAAATCCGAACCGCTCGGCGACGAGCCGGATAATAAGGACGGCGGCGAAAACGGCTACGGCTACGGCGGCGAGGTGAGCAGCTTTGTCTGACTCCCGCGTTTTCGTTAAGCTGACCGGACGCGCCGGCGTGAAGGCGCCCGAACGCGCGACCTCCGGCAGCGCAGGCTTCGACCTCTGCGCCGCGATAGAAGCGCCGCTGATGCTTCAACCCGGCAAGCTCGCATCCGTGCCGACGGGGATAGCGGTAAAGCTTCCCGAAGGCAGCGTAGGACTGCTCTTCGGCAGGAGCGGCCTCGGCGTGAAGCACGGAATTACCCTCTCGAACTCCGTCGGCGTCATCGACAGCGACTACGTCGGCGAAATATTAGTCGGACTGTGCAACGTCTCCGACGAGCCGTACACGATAATGCCGCTTGACCGTATCGCGCAGCTCGTGGTCATGTCTCCCCTGCCGGTAACGCTCGTTCCGGCCGAAACGCTCGAAGATACCGAACGCGGCTCCGGCGGCTTCGGCTCGACGGGCAGATAAATCCGTTTATACAACTCACCTCCCGCTCCGGCGGAGAAAGGCAGCTTCATATGGGACTTTTCAATAACTTCATCGGCATCGATATGGGCACTTCGAACACGAAGATATACTACAAGGATCGCGGCATAGTGCTGCGCGAGCCCAGCGTCGTCGCCATCGACAACTACGACGAGGTCATCCGCGCCGCCGGCAACGAGGCGAAGGAGATGCTCGGACGCACACCCAAGGACATCACCGCAGTACGCCCGATACAGGACGGCGTCATCGCCGACCTGACCAGCACGGAGGGAATGCTCCGCCGCTTCGTCAAGGAGGTCTGCGGTAACAGCTTCTTCTCGAAGCCGCGCGCCGTTATCGCCGTGCCTTTCAACGTCACGGAGGTCGAGCGCCACGCCGTCAAGCAGGCGGCGTCAGGCGCGGGAGTGCGCGATCCGCGCACCGTCGACGAGCCTATGGCGGCCGCTATCGGCGCGGGGCTCCCGATCGCGGAGGCGACCGGCTCGATGATCGTCGACATCGGCGGCGGACTGACCGAGGTCGCGGTCATTTCCTACCAGGGCATCGTTTCCAGCTGCTCAGTGAAGGTCGCCGGCGACGATTTCGACGACGCGATCGTCGATTACGTCAGACGCAAATACAACATCGCCATCGGCGGCCGTACCGCCGAGGAGGTCAAGATACATATCGGCTCCGCCTACCCATATGAGAACGAGGGACGCGAGCTGATCAAGGGCAGAAACATCATCGACGGACTGCCCAGAGAACTCGAGATAACCGCCTCCGAGGTGCGCGAGGCGCTCAGCGACTCGGTCGCCGCGATCCTGGAAGCCGTCCGCTCGACGCTTGAAAAGACCCCGCCGGAGCTTTCCGCCGACCTGATCGAGCGCGGAATAATGCTCTGCGGCGGCTCCGCGCTGCTCCGCGGTATCGACACCGTCATCGCGCAGGAGACAGGTATGCCCGTCTATATCGCGCCCGAGCCGACCGACTGCGTCGCCATCGGCGCCGGAATGATGCTCGAGCATATCGACGAATTCGACAACGACGATTCCTACGGATACAGAATGGCGTAAGCGCCCTCAAGCGCTCACACGGATTATACGTAACGCACGGGCGATTACTGTCGCCTGACGCAAAAGAGGTCACGAAATGCGGGATTTCTTCACCGGAAAGAAAATCAAAATAATCGCCGCGGTCTGCCTCGTGCTTATCGGCTCGATGATATATTCCATCAGCCGGGGCGGCGAGGCGAGCTACCTCGAGAGCTTCTTCGGCGCACTGACCGTCCCCTTCCAGAAGGCAAACGCAGCCATTGTCAACGGTCTTTCCGATTTCTTTGTCAAGATCGGCGACTACGACAGACTGAAGGAGGAGAACGATATGCTCCGCCAGGAGGTGCGGCGACTGCAGGCGCTGGAAAGCCAGAACGAGATGCTGATGCAGGAGAACGAATTCCTCAAGGGCAGTCTCGGACTGACCGAACGCCTGACCGAGCTTTCGCTCACCAAGGCTAAGGTCATCGGACGCGATCCCTCCGGATGGTTCGACGTCATCTCAGTTGACCGCGGAAGCATAGACGGAGTCGAGGTGCGCGATCCCGTTATCTCCGGCGGCAGCCTGATAGGCTACGTCAGCGAGGTCTACCTCACTTACAGCAAAGTCACGACGATACTCGACGTTTCATTCGAATGCGGCGCGCTCGAGACGCGTACCGGCGAAGTCGCGGTCATCGAAGGCGACGCAAAGCTCCGTGAGGACGGCAAGTGCAAGCTCAGCTACCTGCCGCGCGAAACGCAGGTCGCCGCGGGCGATATGGTCGTCACCAGCGGACTCGGCGGGGCCTTCCCGAAAAATATAATCGTCGGCACCGTGGAAGAGGTGCTCGTTGAAACACACGGCGCTTCAAGCTACGCGGTCATCGCGCCGTACACCGACATAAGCCGGCTGCGCAACGTCTACGTAATCACCGATTTCACCGGACAGGAGCAGGAGTAACGTGAATAACAACACCAAACCGAAGGCGTCCTTCGCGAAGTGGACGGTGTACTCGTTTCTGCTGCTGCTCATGCTCGTGCTGCAGAACACACTGTCTCTCCACATCGAGAATATCTGCCTCGTGCTGCCTGCCGTCATAGTCATTTCGCTGAACGACGACTCGGACGTAGGACTCGTGCTCGGGGGTGTTTTCGGCTTGCTCTGGGACGTGACTTCGGGCAGGCTTTTCGGCTACAACGCGCTGCTGATGCTTTTGTTCGCTTTCGCGGCGCAGATAGTCGCGGCGAATCTGATACGCGTCAAGTGGCTGACGAATCTCGTGACCGTCGCGGCGTTCGCGGCGATATACCAGTTGATAACCTACTTGTTTTTCTTCCTTATATGGGGCAACGGAGGCGCGTGGTATACGATCTTCCGCGCGATCTTCCGGGGCGGACTGAGCGCCGCGATCGCCGGAACGGTGTTCTTCATTATCTTCCGACCGATATGCCGGAAGATAAACTCTCCCGTCGGATAAGGGGCAGTTATGGATAAGCGAAGCAAAAAAATCAAAACGCTTATACTGGGCGTCTTCTGGTGCCTGGTCGTCGTTGTGTACACCGTTCGCCTTATGAACCTCCAGCTCGTCCACGGCGATGAATACCTCGAAACTGCGACCAAGCGTTCGTACAAAACGCAGACGACCGTCGCCGTTCGCGGCGAGATACTCGACTCCGACGGCGAGCCGATCGTTACGAACCGTATGGGACTGTCGGTAACGATCGACCGCGCATACATAACTAAGGATCAGGAAAACGAGACCTGCTCGAAACTGATAAAGATACTGCTCGAAAACGGCGTCGAGATAAAGGACGGCATACCTATAACCGACGAATCCCCCTACGAATGGGAAGCCGGCAAGGAGAACGCGAAAAAGAAGCTTCTCAAAACGCTCGGCCTCGGAGACAACGCCACGACTCAGGAGGCGCTCGCGGCAATCTATAAGCGCTACGGCATAGAGGACGGCAGCGCCGACGATATGCGCCGGCTCGCCGGCTTCCGCTACGAGATGGAGCTCCGCAACTTCGCGATCGGCACGCCGTTCACCGCCGCCAGCGATATTTCCGCAGAGACCGCCAGCGAGATAAAGGAGCGCCGCTATGAGATGAGCGGGGTCGACGTCACGGTCGAGCCGATACGCATCATCAACGACGGCACCTTCGCTCCTCACGTCATCGGCAGGACCGGCCTCATCTCCGCCGAGGAGGCGGACAGTTACGTAGAGCGCGGTTATCCGCTCAGCGCCGTCGTAGGAAAAGACGGCGTGGAAAAGTCGTTTGAGGACTACCTGCGCGGCACGGAAGGCGAAAACCTCGTCGAGGTCGACAGCACCGGCAAGGTCGTCGGCGTACACTCGGGCGAGACCTCGAAGCCGGGCAATACCGTCAAACTTACGATAAACTCGAAGCTTCAGTGCGTTGCGCAGGAGGCTCTGGAAGCCACCGTCAAGCGCATCCGCGCGAACGCGAAGAACGGCGTCGGAGAGGACTGCAACGCGGGTTCCGTCGTCGCGATAAACCCGAATACCGGCGCTATATACGCGATGGCAAGCTATCCGAGCTACGATTCGACAAGGTATTCCGCCGACTTCTCCGATATGATAAACAATCCGGCAAATCCGCTGCTCAACCGCGTCATCGGAGGCACCTACTCCCCCGGCTCGACCTTCAAACCCGCGACCGCCCTTGCCGGACTTGAAAACGGCGTCATCACCACCGACGAAATCATACTCGACAAGGGTATCTACACGTTTTACGACGACTATCAGCCGAAATGCTGGATATACGACAGCTACGGCACTACGCACGGGCCATGCAACGTCGCGAAGGCGCTGCAGACCTCCTGCAACTACTTCTTCTTCGAGGTCGGCAGACGGCTCGGCATCGATAAGCTCGACGACGTCTGCAGAAGACTCGGACTGGGCGAGAAAACCGGCGTTGAACTCCCCGGTGAAAGCGCCGGAGTGCTCGCGAGCCGCAAATACAAGGAATCGAACTTCAACGAACCCTGGTACGGCGGCGACGACCTGCAGGCGGCGATAGGCCAGTCATACCACCTCTTCACGCCGCTCCAGATCGCGAACTACATCGCGACTATCGCAAACGGCGGAACGCGTTATCAAGTCCACCTTCTTGATAAAATCCTCGATTATAACGACGGCTCCGTCATCAGCAGCTTTGAGCCGAAAGTCGTTTCCACCGTCAATATGACCTCCGAAGAGCAGAGCGCTATCCTCAAGGGAATGCGCTCCGTCACCGAGGAGGGCGGCACCGCCTCGAGAGTTTTCGAGAACTATCCCATAGCCGTCGGCGGCAAGACGGGAACGGCCTCCGTTGCGAAAGGCACCGCGACCGGCGTCTTCGTCAGCTTCGCGCCGTATAAGGATCCGGAAATCGTCATATGCGTGCTCGTCGAGCACGCAGGCAGCGGCAACGGCGTCGCGCCCGTCGCCAAGGAGATAATGGACGCCTATTTCAAGCTCGGCAAATACGCCGACGGATACGAGGCGCCGGAATCCTCATCCGAGCCGAAGAGCTCGTCCGTTTCGAGCTCGCGCGGCGAAAGTTCCGGTCAGGAGCCCGCGCTTCCCGACAGCAACAGCTCCGCCGAGCCCTCGAGCTCTTCGCAGGAAAGCGAGCCCGACGACGGCAGCGAGGAAGAGAGTTCTTCCGAGCCGCAGGAGCCCGAAGAGAATCCGCCGGACAACGAAGGCGACGGAGAGTCGCCGTGATCCGAGAAAAAGGATAAAGAACGGAGGGAGAAAACGTGATCCAGTCTATCGCGGTAATATCCGGAAAAGGCGGCGTCGGAAAGTCATTTTTCTGCGTTAACGTCGCGACCGCGCTCGCGTTGCGCGGCAAAGCGGCGCTCATCGTCGACGCTGATTCCGGTATGCGCAACGCCGATATCATCCTGCGCAAAAGCGACAGTTTCATATACGATCTTTCCGATATCGAGCGCGGAAACTGCTCCTTTGACGACGCGGTCGTCGACGTCGCCGGAAAAGGCAAGCTCGCCCTAATTCCCGGCGCGAAGGATTCCGATTACGTTCCGAACGCGGAGTTTCTTAAAAAGCTCGCCGGCGAAGCCGCGAAGAAATACAACTTCATCATATACGACTGCCCCGCCGGCGTCGGCGCTTCCGTGAAAAGCTCCGCGGCCGCTGCGGACAAGGTCGTAATCATCACGAATCCGCCGACGGAATCCGCGCTTCCCGCTTCCGCAGCGGCGGAAGCCGTGCGCCGTTCGAGTCCGGACAAGCCCTTTTACGTCGTGGTGAACAGAGTCAATCCTAAGGGACTTTACCGCCGCGACATGTCCCCCGATCAGATCATGGACGCCTGCTGCGCCAGACTGCTCGGGATCATCTACGAAACCGACGAGATCGAAAAAGCGCGCCGCGCAAACACGCTGCCCGTCACCGGCAAGAGCCGCGAAGCGAAGCAGCTGCGCAACATCGCCGCACGTCTCTGCGGCGAGCGCGTACCGCTTCTCATCTGATAATATCCCATTCCTTTCACACGCATTTTTCCACGAAACGGAGGTAATCATATGGAAATCGCGCTGATGGCAGACGACAAGAAGAAGGAACTTATGATACAGTTCTGCATCGCCTACGCCGGCATACTCAGCAAGCACAATCTCTGCGCCACGGGCGCGACCGCACGCCAGATCTCCGAGGCGACCGGCCTTACGATCGAACCGTATCTCGGCGGAGTGCAGGGCGGCGGCGAGCAGGTTTTCGCCCGCATCTCATGCGACGAGATCGACCTGGTGATATATTTCCGCGATCCACAGTCCGCGGACGAGACGCTCGACTTCTCCCGTATATGCGACGTGCACAATATCCCCTACGCGACGAATATCGCCGGCGCGGAGGTGCTTATACTCGCGCTCCAGCGCGGAGACCTCGACTGGCGCTATAATCTGAAACCGCGCAGAGGTCGTTGACGCTTCTTCGCGCGAAAAAACTTCTCTGTGAGAAGACCGACTATGAGAAACAGGATGTGAACCGATGGCGCGTACCAAAAAGCCCGTGCCGAAGAACGCAGTAAACCCGAACGCCGAAATATCCGGCGCCGGCACCGTTCTTGACCAGAAGATCACCGAAACCCTGCGGGAGAACTATATGCCTTACGCCATGAGCGTTATCGCCTCCCGCGCCATACCCGAAATAGACGGCCTGAAGCCCTCTCACCGCAAGCTCCTCTATACCATGTATAAGATGGGGCTCTCGGAGGGCGGCTTCGTCAAGTCCGCGAACATCGTCGGCCAGACGATGCGCTACAACCCGCACGGAGACGCCGGCATCTACGAAACGATGGTGCGTCTTACCCGCGCCTGCGAATCGCTGCTGCACCCGCTGGTGGAGTCGAAGGGCTCCTTCGGCAAGGCGTATTCCCGCGATATGAAGTACGCCGCCGCGCGTTATACCGAGGCGAAGCTCGCGAAGATAACCTCCGAGTTTTTCCGCGACATCAACCGCGACGCCGTCGACTTCATCCCCAACTACGACAACACGACCACCGAGCCGCGTTTGCTGCCCGTCACCTTCCCCGCGATACTCTGCAACCCCACCGTCGGCATCGCCGTCGGCATGGCGTCGAACATTCCCTCATTCAATCTCGCGGAGATAATCGACGTCACCGTCGAGCTGCTCGAAAACGAGGACTTCGACGTCGCCTCCGTGCTGAAGGCGCCCGATTTCCCCGGCGGCGGCAAGCTCATCTACAACGCCGAGGAGATGAACAAGGTCATCGAGACCGGCAGCGGCAGCTTCAAAATACGCTCAGTCTGGAGCTACGACAAATCCGGCAACCGCATCGAGATCACCCAGCTCCCGCCGACGACCACCGTCGAGGCGGTAAAGGATAAGATAATCGACATTATCAAGGGCGGAGGACTCAAAGAGATACGCGACATCCGCGACGAGACAGACATCAACGGTCTGCGCCTGACGATCGACCTGCGCGGAAGCGCCGAGCCCGAGAAGCTGATGGAGCGCCTCTTCGCCTCCACCACGCTGCAGGACACCTTCTCCGCGAACATCAACGTGCTGATCGAGGGCTCGCCCCGCGTGCTCGGCGTTCGCCAGCTCCTGCTCGAGTGGATCGCCTTCCGCATCGAGTGCGTCAAGCGCCGCATCTACTTCGACCGGCAGAAGCTCTCCGACCGCCTCCACCTGCTCGAAGGCCTCGAGCTGATACTGCTCGATATCGACAAGGCCATCCGCATCGTCCGCGACACCGCCGAGGAGGCGGAGGTCGTGCCCAACCTGATGATCGGCTTCGGCATCGACGAAACGCAGGCGGAGTACGTCGCGGAGATCAAGCTGCGCCACCTCAACCGCGAATACATCCTCAAGCGCACCAAGGAGATAAGCGAGCTCAAATCCGAGGTCAAGCGCCTCGGCGAGATACTGAAAAGCCCCGAGAAGCAGCGTGCGGTAATCCGCGGCGAACTGCTCGAGGTCAAGGCGAAGTACGGCATGCCGCGCAAGACCGAGATCATCTACAACTTCGAGGAGCCGACCGTCGCCGCGGCGGACGAGCCGGACGACTACCCCGTCACCGTCTTCATGACGAAGGACGGCTACTTCAAGAAGGTCACCCCGCTTTCGCTCCGCATGAGCGGCGAGCACAAGCTCAAGGAGGGCGACTTCATCGCGCAGTCCGCGGAGATAACCAACTGCACCGACCTGCTCTTCTTCACCGACAAGCATCAGGTCTATAAGGCGAAGGCGTATAACTTCGCGGATACTAAGATTTCCCTCATCGGCGACTTCCTGCCCGTCAAGCTCGGCATGGACGAGGACGAGCTCCCCGTCTATATGGTCGCGACGAAGGACTACTCCGGCAGCATACTCTTCTTCTTCGAGAACGGCAAGTGCGCACGCATCGCGCTGAAGAGCTACGAGACGAAGACCAACCGCAAGCGTCTTATCTCCGCTTACAGCGACAAGAGCCCGCTGGTCGCCGCCTTCACCGAAACGGAGGGCAACCTCCTGCTGCTGCTCAACTCCACGAACGGCAAGCTGCTGCTCATCGACGCCGCGCAGGTGCCGCTGAAGACCTCGAAGGATACCATCGGCGTCGCCGTTATGTCAATGAAGCCGCAGCACAAGGTCGCGGGCGTCCGCGTCTACGAGGAAGGCTCGCTCTCCTCGCCGCACCGCTACCGCGTCAAGAACCTCCCCGCCGCAGGCGCGAAGCCCGCGGAGGGCGACGAACTGAACAAGCAGCTGTCGATATTCTGACGGGCAGAACCCGAACCCGACGAAAGGACGTTTTTATGCAGCGAGTGCTGTCATACCTGCGCCGCGCAGTTGAAGATTACAAGCTCATATCCGACGGCGACCGCATCGCGGTAGGCGTCAGCGGCGGCAAGGACTCCGTGCTGCTGCTCTGCGCGCTGAACGCATTCAAACGCTTCTGCGGCATAGACTTTTCGCTCGTCGGGATAACGCTGGATATGGGCTTTGACGAGAAGACGGACTTCGCTCCGCTCGCGGAGTTTTTAGCGAACGAGGGGATCGAATACCGCGTCCGCGAAACGCAGATAGGGCAGATCGTCTTCAATATACGGCAGGAGGACTCCCCCTGCTCCCTCTGCGCGCGCATGCGCCGCGGAGCGCTGCACGACGCGGCCAAGGAGCTCGGCTGCAACAAGGTCGCGCTCGGGCACAACCGCGACGATCTGCTGGAGACCTTCGTGATGAATATGCTTTACGAGGGGCGGCTCGGCGTTTTCGCGCCGATGACATACCTCGACCGCAAGGATATCACAGTCATCCGTCCGCTCGCGCTTATGCCGGAACGCGACGTCGTCGGCGCCGCGAACCGCCTGAAGCTGCCGATACTCCGCCAGCGCTGCCCCGCCGACGGCGAGACCTCCCGCCAGGAGACGAAGGAAATGCTTCTCGCTCTCGAGAAGGAAAAGCGCGGCACGATGAATAAGATTTTCGGCGCGATCCGCCGCTCCCACCTCAACGGGTGGTAATACCCCACCGAAAGGAAAACGATATGAACAACGACAGCGTAACGCTCGGAAAAATGATACTCAAGGTACTCGGCTGGTATCTCGCCGTGGACTTCATGGTATTCTTCATCAACCTGCCCTTCACACGCGTGGTGACCTCGACCTCCGCGGACGGCAACGTGACCGTGCCGCGTGTCATCCCTTGCGTTATACTCGGGGCGTTCACCCTGCTTATACACTTCGCGCTGACGCTCGGTTATATGGGCCCGATAGGTGAAAAGATACACTCGCCCTTCAACGAAGCCCCCGTCGACAGATGGCTCGCGCTGAAGGCGGCGGGAATAGTTTTCGCGCTGCCGCTTCTTTTCAGCGCTTTCACCGCGCTGACCGGCGCGGGAGTCTTCCTGAACACGAACTTCTATGAGGCGATGCGCTTCCCGCACAACATCTTCTACGGCCCCGTATTCGGCTTCCTGCTCGCGTTTTATCAGAAGTCCTGGCTGACGCCCTTCTTCCCGCCGCTGATAATGATCTGCGTCGTGGAGCTTTCCTATTGGCTGGTCGTCGTCAAGCGCGTCAAGCTGCCGAAAATCTTTTACCGCGACAGATAACATACACGCGCCCCTTCCGCAATAGTATTATCCGGGAGGGTGCGTATGAAAAAGTATTTCCGTTCAAGGATAAGCAAATCAACGCTCGCGCGGCTTTTCGCCTGCGCGTTCGCGGCATTCCTCGCCGCGCTCTTTACGCTCGCGGCGCTGAAGCTCGCCGCTTCGCCGGCAAACGGCTCCCCCGCGAGAACCTACGCTCCGCTCATCCTCATTGACGCCGGACACGGCGGCGAGGACGGAGGCGCGTCCGGCGCAGGCGGACTGCTCGAGAAGGAGCTTAACCTCGACATCGCTCTGAAGCTGCGCGACGTGCTGCGGTTGATGGGCTTCCGCGTGCGGATGACGCGCGAAACGGACGTTTCGCTGCACACCGGCGAGGGAAAGCGCAAGCAGTCCGACCTTCAAACGCGAGTGGAAGCGATAAACGCCGGCGACGTCGACCTCTGCGTGAGCGTTCATCAGAACTCCTACGCAGGAAAGGGCGTCGCACGCGGCGCGCAGGTCTTCTGCGCTCCGAACGGCGAACGCAGCCGCGCCTTCGCGGAAAGCGTCCGCGAGTCACTCGCTGAATTGAGAAAAGAAAACGCCCGCAGCGTAAAGACCGCGGGCAGCTCCGTTTATATACTCAACAACGCAAAGAACCCCGCCATCCTCGTTGAATGCGGATTCCTCTCCGACCCGCTCGACGCGCTGACGCTCTCCAAACCGGAAAGCCGCGCCGAGATCGCCTTCGCGATAGCGAAGGGCGTCGCGGAGGGATTCTTCGGCGAAAGCATGGCTGAAAGGCGGTAACCCCTTGAAAACCAAAACCGTATTCGTTTGCTCTTCCTGCGGACACGAGGAGCTGCGCTGGATGGGCGTCTGCCCCGACTGCGGCGAGTTCAGCACCTTCGTAGAGGAGGTGCGCGCCGAGGAGCCGAAGAAGGCCGCCAACGCCAAACCTTCGCGCGCATTCACCGCGCCGGCGCACATAAACGACGTTTCCGCGAAGGGCGAGGACCGCTCCTCTACCGGTATAGGTGAGCTCGACCGCGTTATGGGCGGCGGCATCGTCAAGGGCTCCGTCACGCTCGTCGGCGGCGATCCCGGCATAGGCAAGTCCACCCTGCTGCTCCAGCTCTGCGGAACGGTCGGCGGAAAGCGCAAGCTGCTTTACGTCTCCGGCGAGGAATCCGCAAGACAGCTGAAGATGCGCGCCGAGCGTCTCGGAGTTAACGGCGGCGAGATATACATTCTCAACGAAACCGACATCGATTCCGTCATCGAGGCGATAAACTCCGCCGCGCCCGAGATAGTTATAATAGATTCGATACAGACTATGTACTGCTCCGCGGTGACCTCCTCGACGGGCAGCGTTTCGCAGGTGCGCGAATGCACCATGCGGCTGACCGAATGCGCGAAGTCGAACGAGATAAGCGTATTCATCGTAGGCCACGTCAACAAGGAGGGCGCGATCGCCGGCCCGAAGGTGATGGAGCATATGGTAGACACCGTGCTCTACTTCGAAGGCGAGCGCAGCATGAGCTACCGCATACTCCGCGCGGTGAAAAACCGCTTCGGCTCGACCAACGAGATCGGCGTTTTCGAAATGACCGACCGCGGACTCGCCGAGGTGGAGAATCCCTCCGCGAAGCTGCTGGAGGACAGGCCCCGCGGCACGAGCGGCAACTGCGTAATCTGCCTCGTCGAAGGCAGCCGCCCGATACTCACCGAAACGCAGGCGCTCGTAACTCCGACCGGCTTCGGCAATCCGCGCAGGATGGCCAACGGCTTCGACTACAACCGCCTCGCGATGCTGCTCGCGGTGCTTGAAAAGCGCTGCGGCTACCGCTTCTCGGTCAATGACGTCTACGTCAACGCCGTCGGCGGACTGAAGATCGACGAGCCCGCCGCCGATTTAGGCGTCTGCGCCGCGCTCGTTTCCGCGCTGAAGAACGCCGCGGTTCCCGAAACGACGCTCATCTTCGGCGAGGTCGGACTCGGCGGCGAAGTACGCGGCGTCAGCGGCGCCGTCAAGCGCATCACCGAGGCCGAACGCCTCGGCTTCACCGACTGCGTGCTGCCGGCGCACACCGTCCGCACGCTCCCCGACGGCTTCTCTACGAAGCTGAACCTCATCCCCGTCAAATCCGTTTTCGAGGCGTGCGGCAGGCTTTTCGGCGACTGACCGCGCGATGAAATAGGCGCAGTCGGCGTCCCCGCCGGCTCCGTAGACCTGCTCCAGCCCGCAGCAGCCCTCAAGCTGATAAACGCATTCTTTCGCGCAGGGTATCAACGGCGCTCTCCCCTTTCTTTTGAAATCCACGATTATTCTCTGCCGCGCGGACGGCTTTATTCCGCGAAAATCACTTTGGAGGTCATTTTATGGACGTTCTCCGCGGACTTGAACCGCGCAAAATGTTTGAGATTTTCGAGCGCATCAGCGCCATTCCGCACGGCTCCGGAAATATGAACGGCATCGCCGACTTCGTCGAGCGCTTCGCCGAGGAGCGCCGGCTGGAGCACCACCGCGACGGTGCGAACAACGTGGTGATAATCTCCGAAGCCACGCCCGGCAGGATGGCCGAGCCCGCGCTGATTCTGCAGGGACATCTCGATATGGTGTGCGCGAAGGACGACGACGCAGACTTCGACTTCAAAACGCAGGCGCTTCGCCTGAAGGTCGAGGACGGCCTTGTCGGCGCGGAGGGGACGAGTCTCGGCGCGGACGACGGCATCGCGGTCGCGATGATGCTCGCCCTGCTCGACGATAATGAGCTCTCGCATCCGCGCCTCGAATGCGTCTTCACCACCGACGAGGAGATCGGCATGATCGGCGCGAACGCGCTCGACGTTTCCATGCTGCGCGGCAGGCGCCTGCTCAACCTCGACAGCGAGGAGGAAGGCGTCATCACCACCGGATGCGCCGGCGGCATATGCCTGACCGGCGAATTCGGCGCCGAATCCGAAGAGATACACGGCATGCTCTACAAGCTGACCGTGCAGGGACTCATCGGCGGCCACTCCGGCACCGAGATAATCGCGCAGCGCGCGAACGCGAACAAGGTGCTCGCCCGCCTGCTGACCGAGCTTCAGTTCCGCGCCGACTTCCGACTTTCCTGCGCCGAGGGCGGCTTCTTCGACAACGCCATCCCGCGCAAAGCGGAGGCGCTCTTCATCTCCGACTCCGACGGCGACGCGATCGCCGCCGCGATAAACGCCTCCGCGGAGGCGATAAAACACGAATACTCGCTTTCCGATCCGGGTATGACGATCGCGCTCGCGCCCGCCGGCGTTGCGGACTGCCGCGTGCTGACGCCGGCGGATCAGGAACGGCTGCTCTTCGCGTGGTATCAGGCGCCGGACGGGATCGTCCGTATGTGTGACGGGCTTGACGACATGGTCGAGACCTCGCTCAACCTCGGCATCCTCAAGCTCGACGAAAACGGCATGAAGCTGACCTTCATGCTCCGCAGCATGATCGACAGCGCCGCCGAGGAGCTGCATATGCGGCTTGAATCCCTCTTCGCCTTCGCGGGCGGAAAAACGGTCGTTTCAAGCAGCTACGGCGCGTGGGAGTTCCGTCAGGATTCCCCGCTCCGCGATCTCTGCGTGAAGGTATATGAAGAGATGTACGGCTCGCGTCCGCTCGTGGGCACGATCCACGCGGGACTTGAAGCCGCGGTCATCGCCGCGAAGCTCGGCGGCGCCGACTGCGTTTCCATCGGCCCGACGCTCCGCGACGTGCATACCGCTGCCGAACGGCTCGACGCCGACTCCGCCGGACGCGTATACGACTACGTCAAGGCGCTTATCGAAAGGAAGATCTGATATATGAAGGTAGCACTGCTCGCCGATTTGCACTACTCCTCCGCCGTCGCAGACTATGACGGCAGACGCACCTCCGGTGCGCTCGACCGCCTCGACAGATTCATAACGGAGGTTTCCGGCTGCGATTTCATACTGAATCTGGGCGACCTCGTCAACGGCTCCGGCAAGCGCGACATCGACCGCTCCGACCTGCGCCGCGTTCTGAAGGCGCTCGACTCGCAACCGTTGGCGGTCTATCACGCCATCGGCAACCACGACCTCTGGGCTATGCCCCGAAACGAACTCGTGCAGACGCTCGGGCTCCCCGCCGCGGATTACTCCTTCAAGCGCGGAGACGTCCGCTTCGTCGTGCTTGACGCCAACTACTCACCGGAGGGCGGCGCGCCGCGCGACTGGACGGTTGCGCACGTAAGCGAAAGCCGCCTCGTCTGGCTCGAACGCGTGCTCTCGCGAGAGGACTTCAAGTGGGCGATAATCGTCTGCCACCATTGCCTCGACGACCTCGGTACTCCGGAGAAGCCCGACGTCTACGCGCCGGACAACGCCGCCGAGGTGCGAGCGATAATCGAGAGAAGCGGCAAGGTGCCGCTTGTCGTCTCCGGCCATTACCACGAAGGGCGACTGCGCCCCGTGGGCGGCGTTATGTATTACACCCAGCCCGCGATATGCGAGGGCGATATGCTCACCTTCGGCATACTTGAGATCGATCCCGACACCCGCAAGTGCGGCGTCGAACCGCACGGGCTGAAGGTCAAACCGCGTCTGGACTGATATTATGGCAAAAGAAGAAAAACAGGAAATCAAACTTAAGCTGCTGACCACCGTCAGCGACTTCACCGAAAGCCAGATGATAGTCGGGCTGCTGAAGGACGAGGGTATCCCCGTGCTCGTCAAGGATCTCGGGCTCGGCGGCTTCATGAAGGTAACGATGGGCTACACCGTCTTCGGTCGTGAGCTGTACGTTTCCGAAGCCGACTTCGAGCGCGCGGCGGAGCTGGTCAAGGCGTTCTTCGACCGCGACGCCGACGGCGGCGACGGCATCAAAAAGCACCCGTTCACCGTATTCTGACGCATGACGGATAATAAAAGAGCCGGAAGCGATCGCTTCCGGCTCTTTTATTATCATCTATTGTCTTATCGCGTCAATCGGCTTTTGCCGCGAGATTGCGGCTATCGGTATAAAACTCGACAACAGCGCGATTCCGAAGCCGAGCGCTGCGATGATACCTATTTGCCGCGGCCCGAACGTCATCAGCGGGAACAGCAATCCGAAGCTGTCTGCAAGCACGGTATTGGCTGTAGCCGAGAGCGCCGCGGTCAGAGCGCACGCGAGAAGCATGTTGACCGCCGCGATAAATAAACTTTCGTAAAGGAACACTCTGAAAACATCTGCTCCGCGCGCTCCCATAGCGCGCATTATACCTATCTGACGTTTCTTCTGTGTTATGCTGACCGAGATGAAGTTGAACATCAATGCGGCGGCAAAGACCGCGAGCGCAATGCCGATTATCCCGGAAATGCGGGCTGCGCTGCTGACCGTATCCTCAAGGGCGTCCATCTGAAAGGTAACAGCATTCATTACGGCGAAACGCGCGCTTTCGGAGAAACCGGAACAGTCGCCCAGCAGACGTTTTATCCCGTCCTTGTCGCGCGGCAGCGAAACGAGCGCGAATGAATACAATCCCTCTCTCCCATCTGCGAGCGCGTCGAAAACCGCGTCGGAAACGATGACCGTATCGCCGGTCGGGTAGAGGTGTCCGTCGTCGCCGCGTCCGGGATAAATGTATGTGATTATTCTCTGTCCTGCGGTGTAATAAGACGTCCTGCCGTCAGCATAGGTAAGCAGCAGTTTCAGATTTGACTTCAGCTCTTCATCCGACACACCCGGATTTGCAGCCCGAAGCGAAACCATATTTATCGCGTTGTATATAGTTACTATATCGTTGTCGGTGAGCTTGTCAACGGGGTCCGGCTTATACAGCAGACCGCCCGCTTTTTTCATATCAACACCGCCGATGCGGGCGACGCTGCCTGTCGAAAATGAAAGGCCGTATTTATTTTCGATATTCAGCTTTCCGTCGCCAAGCGAAACGACCGAAGGATACCGCGAGACTATCTCCGCGATCCGTCCCTTGCCGACAAAGGCGAGCGTTTCGACTCCGTAATCGCGCTCGCGCTCGAATGCGCCGCTTTTGATAAGCTGCTTGAGATCGGGCTTTTCGCTTTTCTCCAGAGCCGAGCGGTCGACGGCGCCGGCATAGCGGCCGCTGTCGAATCCGGTATCGATTATACCCGTCACGGTGTAATTGCGTTCGCCGAGGAAGATCGTTTTGCCTATCATTTCATCAGGCGCGTTTATCAAAGCAGTCTCTGTAGCGGTATTTTCCCAATCAATGAGCACGGCCTTCTTTTCCGGATCATGTTCAGGCGATTGCACCCACTCATCCCATGTTTTGAATTCTTTTTCTTCCGTTTCAATCATGTCCTCAGAAGAATGAGTTACGACTATTTCAGGGCCTGTGAAAAAGCGGTAACCCGCACCGACGAACGACTCGGCGGCGTATTTGCTTATGGCGATCTCGGGCTTGTTCCCGTCCGGCAGTCTGCCGGCGATAAGCTCCATCCCGAGCTGCTCGGGTTCGCCCTCGGCAAGTTCCGCAAATCCGGAAAAAGCCGGCATATACTTATTGTAATTCTCTGCTGTCACGACAGTGGAAGCGTAGTTGAGTTCAAGCGTCAGTTCGGTAAACGGCGGCTTGTAGACACCCTTGACGAGCCTGCCGGTCTTTGCTCCGAGCGCGTCGAGTTCGTCCGGCGTTATCATATAACCGTCGCCGTACCAGCCGGAAACGCCTTCGTATTCGCGAAACGCCTCCTTCTTCACGCTGACGTAATCTCCGCCGCCATCACAAAGCGCGCGCAGCAGCGCGTTGCCGCGAGAGTAAGACGCAAACGCGTCGGCGGCGCCGACAAGCGTGAGTGAAAAGACGGAAAGAAGTATGACTGCCGCAAGACGCAGTTTTTTACTTTTTACAGAGTTCAGCGCAAGCCGCAGCGCAATACGGTCGGGAAGTCGGTTCCTTTTATCATCGGCGTTTTTGCCCGAGGGCTGCTTCACGTCTTCTCCACCGCTGTCACCCGCGATCATACCGTCGGACATGGTGATTATCCTGTCGGCGTATTCCTCTGCCGCCGCGCTGTCGTGAGAAGCGACGATGACGAGACGTTCGCGCGAGAGGCGTTTCAATATCTCGAATACCTGACGTGAGTTCTCTGAATCAAGGGCGCCCGTCGGCTCATCCGCGATTATTATATCCGCCGATTTGACGAGTGCGCGGGCTATTGCAACGCGCTGACGCTGTCCGCCGGAGAGTTGGTCCGGCTTCCGGTCTCCGCAGCCCGCTAAATCGACGCTTTCGAGAGCGGTGTTTATGCGCTCCGCAGTCGCTTTTCCGTTTTGCAGCTCAAGCGCGAGAGCGATATTTTCCGCAACGGTAAGCTCGTCGAGCAGGTTATATTCCTGAAAAATGAACCCGATGCGTGAATTGCGGTACGAGTCGTACTGCGCAGATGAAAAATCCCTCACCGAGACGCCGTCGATAAGCATGTCGCCGTCAGTGAGGGAATCAAGTCCGCCTATTATATTAAGCAGCGTCGTCTTGCCGCAGCCGGACTTGCCGGTGAAGAAGACGAGCCCGCGCTCGCCCAAAGTAAAAGAAACCCCGCCGAGAGCTGCGGCGTCGTTTGCGTTTTTATAGACTTTAGTGAGCTCTTTTAATGTAATCATAGTGATTATCTAAGAATCTTTGCTTATATGGCGGCGGTTACCGCCGCCATATAGTTCGTTATAAGAAAACAATCAGACAACCAATAAATTGTCAATCATCTTATTAAAACATTTTACGATTTTAGATATTTATACGTCATTGTTTTCTGATTTGCGCACCTGAGAATTACGCCTGCGCGTCAGATCTGATCGTGCAGCTTGCGGAACTTCTTGGATTTGGAGTCAAGCTCGGAGAAGCTCTGCTCCGAGGGGATATCGTTCATACCCGACTCGATGTAGTTTCTCAGCACGCCGGTCAGGACGAACGGCTTTATGAAAATCGAGTGGACGATCGACCAGAGGATGAGCGCGCCGATGACCGAGAAGATGACGGGAAGCGCTTTGGGGTCCTGCAGCGCCTGCGCCAGCCAGCCGGTCTCGCCGGCGAGCTTCTCGGAAATCTGCGAAGCAAGGTTCGCGTAAAGCTCCTGATGTCCGCTCATGAAAAGGTAGCAGCCGCCGAAGAACACGCCGCCGATGAGTATCAGCGAAGCGAGCCCGATGCCGAATACTCTGCCCATATTCTTGAAGAAGGTCTTGCCGTGCTTGAAGAAGATCACGGCGCCTTCGCAGGCGGCTTTGGCGGGCTTTTCGTCCTTGCGGTAGAAGATCCAGCCGAGGCAGCAGTCGCTGAGGTAGTTGACTATCGTCTGCATTATCGAGCTGATCGCGCTGCCGACGGTGCCTCCGGTGTCGCCTCCGATGCTCTCGCCGAGCTTGGTGATAAGTCTGCCGAGCTGGCGGAAGATGCCCTTGATCGCGCCGGTGATCGCGAAGTAGACCGCGAGCGTAACGAAGCGCTCACGGACGGTCTTTTTACCCTCCGCGACGACGTTATCCGGCAGTTCGCCTTCGGTTATGCCGCGCGTCATCATCGCGATCTGCCCCGCCTTCAGCATGAAGGACACGAAGCGCAGCACGATGATTAGAACGACAAGCCCGACAAGTGCGCCGATAAGAAGTCCTATCGGGCCGTTCTTCGCGGCTCTGTCTCCGATCACGTAACCGACTGTGCTGAGTCCCGCGAACGCCACGAGCGCGAGGAAATCCCACAGCAGGCGGCGAAGCGAGAAGCCGAGCGTCTTTTTGTAGATCTGTTTGTTGTTCATAAGCTCCCCCTTCCTTTTTTTGTATTTTTAACTGAATAACAGTTACTCAACGTACTCCTGCCCCGGCGTATCGAGCAGCTCGAAGCTCTCGACGTCAAGGAAAACGTGATAGTGATCATCGTGGCGTTCCGAGTTAAGCGTTCCGACAACGCGGATCCACGCCTTCTCGGGCGTGTCGGCGGGGACCTTGTCACCCCTCAGCATAAAGCCGCGGTAGTAGGCGTATTCTTTGCCGTCCGCAGGGTCTACCTCGCGATGATAGCGGAAAACCTGCATTGTCTCGCCGCCCTCGAACTTCGTGACGTGGAACATTCCGTCGACAGCGAACTTCTTGCCGTTATACTCGTCCGAATTCGTGGTGAAGGCAAGGTAGTAGGTGTAATACAGCGCGTCGCTGATATAGGTCACGCCTTCGCCGAAGTCCGGAGTCGTGCCGGCGGGCGCGTTTCCGCTTTCGTTACCGCCCTTGCCGCTGCAGCCGGCGGCGAACAGCAACGCGAGCGTCAGCATAAGCGCGAGCGCGATCCTCAGCGTTTTTTTCATATTGTCCTCCTTCCGCACCGGCCGTGCCGGGCATTTGAGTTTGATTATTTATCAAACGGCTTCGCCGCGATAAAACGTTACGAGAAGCTACGCGCAGCCCTTCACGGTCACCCGGTGGACGAAACCGCAGAGCGCGGACGAGGCGCAGAGCTGCGGCTTGCCTGGCGCGATCTCGCTGCGGACGAAGCAGTGAAGATGTCCGCAGAGCACCGCCTTGACCGCTGTTTCATCCCGCTCGAGGCGGACGAATTCCGCGGCGTTGGCTTTTTCGGAATCCGCGCCGATATAGAAGTATTCGCCGAAGCCGGCGATCTTTTCGCGGCTCGTTTCGGTCAGCACGGGAACGTGCTGCGCGACTATGAGCGGCGCGCCCTCGGTGCAGAGCGCTTTCAGATCCGCAAGCCCGGCGTCTGAAACGGTCAGCCCGCCGTTATTCACTCCGACTACGGTGAAGCCGTCGAGGCGCGCAACCTCGGCGCCGCCATCGCGCACTCCGCCGCCGCCGGCGTCGTGGTTGCCGTCTACGTAGATCAGCCTGCCGCCGTAGCCGGCGAGCGCCGCGCGCATAGCGCGGACTCCCGCGGGGCCGACGAAATCGAGCATATCGCCCGTCATTATCAGGACGTCCGGACGCATCGCCTCCGCGAGCGCAAGCATCTTTTTCAGCACCTCCGCGCTCGGGATGCGCTTGGAATCGTCAAACGGCTCGCTGTGCCAGCGGGTGAAGTCCTCGCGCAGCGTCATCCAGTTCGCCTCGCGCGAAGCGGCTGTTTCGCGTTCCGCTTCATCCGACAGTTCGTCCGAAACCGCGAGGTGCAGATCGCTGACCTGCATGAGCGTATGCGTTCCCGCGACGCCGGGGATAACTATTTCGCTGTCGACGATTCTGTAGAACGGATCGCGGAAAACGTCCATACGCTTCACCTCGTTTCTTTTTGATTATACAATATGTTTGCGTATTTTGCAACATTAAATAATTCCGCCCGCGAACCAAAAAAATATTGAAATCACGCCCGCCCCGTGGTAAAATATTCCCATAAAACAGAAAGGGGTATAATAATGGATCTCATCAAAAAACTGTGGCCTACGCCGTTCAAGATCAAGAAGGGCAACCTTATCTCCTTCCTCGTGCAGCTGCTGATATTCCTGATCATCTGCGCGGTCATCGGCTGGCTTTTCACCGTGCTCAGCAAGATCGCCATCGTCGGCGTCGTCTTCTACGTCGTCGGCTCGCTGATGGGCATATACGCGATCGTCGGCGCGATACTCTGCGTGCTGCGCTTCATCGGCGTCGTATAAAACCGACTGAACGGAAAAAGAAAAGAGCGTTATCCGCACGGATAGCGCTCTCTTTTTGTACGGTAACGTTCACGGAAGCTGCATTTGGAAGTTATGGAAGTCTGACCGCTTCCTCAGACATCGGAACTCCGTCCAGCAGAAGCAGCTTTTCCGCGAGCAGGCCGCAGAGTCCGCTGAGTATCGTGCTGAGCGAAATGAGGTCCTCCGTGCTGTGCACGGACTCCTCGATAGCCCTTTCGTCGTGCCCGAGCAGCGGCGCGGCGATAATGCGGACCTGACCCACGAAGTACTCCGCGGCGATACGGTGGCGGAGCGCGTAAGCGTCGTATATTTTCTTGACCTCTTCCTCGGATATGCCAACGGGGATCATCTTCTGCAGCGTAGCGATGCTGAGGCTCTGCTTGAGCGTGCATATCATAATAAGATAAACTATATGCACGCGGTAATACTTCTTTTTTACCGGCTCCGGCATAAACTTATTGCGAACGTAGTTGTTTATCGTCGCGGCGGTTATAAAGCGCTCCTCCTTTATCTCCGGCGGAAGGTAGTCAAGGTATTCGGTCAGCAGAGCGAGCACCTGCTCCATATAGAGCCCGAAATCGGGGATATTCTCCCAATCGGGAAGGCGGTAATCGTTCAGATACTTTTCCCAGCGGCGAAGCTTGCCGGCGACAAGGTCGTTATCGTAATTCATAATCTCACCCTTCGCTTGATAAGATACTGATATTATACTACCAAATAATCACGGATACAAGCAAAAAAGCAAAGTTTTTTAGCAGATTTCGCGATGGAACCGCGTTTTCACGAATTTTTCGATATTTTGTCGAGCGGTCCGGTATTGACATAATGACGTAAGTGTGTTAAACTAATCTTTGATATTACTTGATATTGTATTTGCAATTATTTGCGCGGAGGACTGATTATATATGCAAAACTACGTTCTTTTCACCGACACGGGATGCGATATTTCGCCGAAGCTGCTGGAGGAATGGGAGGTCGGATGCGTCGACCTGCGCTTCCGCAGGGACGGAGAAACCGCCGAATACACGCAGGCGCAGATGCCGACTCCGGACTTCTACCGCGAGATGCGCGACGGCGCGGTCTTCAAGACCTCCGCCGCGAACGAGGACGATTTCACAAACGCCTTCGCCCCCGTGCTCGACGGCGGCAAGGATATACTCTATATAGGTTTTTCGCTCGGCTTGAGCAGCACCGTAAACGCCGCCGTCAAGGCCGCGCAGGCGCTCGCGGAACGGTTTCCCCGCCGCCGCGTTGAAGTCGTCAGCTCCCTCGCCGCCTCCGCCGGACAGGGATTGCTCGTCTGGTACGCTGTTAAGAACTTCAAAAACGGTCTTTCGCTCGACGAAAATGCCGCCGATATCCGCGAAAAAGTACCGCATATGTGCCACTGGTTCACGGTGGACGATCTGAAATATCTCAAGCGCGGCGGGCGCGTCAGTGCGACCTCCGCAATTCTCGGCGCCGCGCTGAATATCAAGCCGGTGCTGCACGTCGACGACGACGGACACCTGATTCCCGTCCACAAGGTCATCGGCAGACGTATGTCGCTGAACACGATGCTCGCGAAAATGAAAGAACTCGCTATGGAGGAGAAACCCGTCTATTTCATCTCTCACGGCGACTGCATCGACGACGCGAGACTGCTTGAGGAGAAAGTCACCGAGGAGTTCGGCGTCACCGCCGAGCTTATAACCGACATCGGCCCCGTCATCGGAGCTCACTCCGGTCCCGGCACGCTGGCCTTATTCTTCCTCGGGACCCGTAAGTGACAAAACCGCCCTGCCCGCGGAGCGGGGACGTAATGAATACTGAAGATTGAATAATGAATAATTAATAATTAAGGAACAAAGCCGCTTTCTCAGAAAGCGGCTTTGAATTATTCAAATCGGCATGCCGATTGGCACCTTCATTATTCATTTTTAAGTCTTCAATCTTCAGTATTCATTCACTCATATCAAGGCTTTTCCCCTTCGCCTTCAGGCGCGCGATCGCGCGCGCGAGTCTCGCCTCGGCCTGCTTGTACTCCTCCTCGGTCTTGCGATGGAGGATCGCCTCACGCGCCGCCTCCATACTGCGCTCGGCGCGTTTTGCGTCAATCTCGTCCGGACGCTCGGCGGTCGAGGTCAGCACGAGCACGTCGTCTTTGTTCACGCGCAGGATGCCGTCGGAAACGTATACCGTTTCCGCGTTGCCGTCAGGCAGCGTGTATTTCATCACGCCGGGTACGACGGCGGCGACAACGGGCGCGTGCCCGGCAAGGACGCCGTACTGCCCGTCCTCGAGCTGAACGCGCAGCGCAGCGCATTCGCCCTCGTAAAACGGGCGGTCTGCGGCAAGGATGCGCAGGTTAAACGTGTTCATCTGCCGCCCTCCAGCCGCTTCGCCTTAGCAAGCACGTCCTCGGCGGTACCGATGTTATAGAACGCCTCCTCCGGGCAGCCGTCAAGCTCGCCCGAGAGCAGCATATCGAAGCTGCGGAGCGTGTCTTCAAGCGGGATATACAAACCGCTGACGCCGGTGAACTTCTCGGCGACGAACATCGGCTGCGCGAAGAAACGCTGCACGCGTCTGGCTCGGCTTACGACCTTGCGGTCCGCCTCGCCGAGCTCCTCAACGCCGAGGATGGTGATGATGTCCTGCAGCTCGCGGTATTTTTCAAGCAGCTCCTGCACCGAACGCGCAATGCGGTAGTGCTCCTTGCCGACAACGGTCGGGTCGAGGATGCGGGAGCTTGATTCCAGCGGATCGACCGCCGGGTATATGCCCTGCTCCGCCGTTTTGCGGCTCAGGACGGTGGTAGCGTCAAGGTGCGAAAACGTCGTCGCGGGCGCCGGATCGGTCAGGTCGTCCGCGGGAACGTAGACCGCCTGTACGGAGGTGACCGAGCCGCGCTTCGTTGAGGTTATGCGCTCCTGCAGGGCACCCATTTCGCCCGCGAGCGTCGGCTGATAGCCGACTGCGGAAGGCATTCTGCCGAGCAGCGTGGAGACCTCGCTGCCGGCCTGAACGAAACGGAATATATTATCAATAAAGAAAAGAATGTCCTTATCCTCGCGGTCGCGGAAGTATTCCGCCATCGTAAGCCCCGAAAGCGCGACGCGCATTCTGACGCCGGGCGCCTCATTCATCTGGCCGAAAACGAGTGCGGTTTTGGAAATGACTCCGCTCTGCTTCATCTCGCGCCAGAGGTCGTTGCCTTCGCGGGAGCGTTCGCCGACTCCGGCGAAGACGGAGTATCCGCCGTGCTCGACGGCGACGTTGTGGATGAGCTCCTGAATGAGCACCGTTTTGCCGACGCCCGCACCGCCGAAAAGTCCGATCTTACCGCCCTTGGGGTACGGGCCGAGCAGGTCGATGACCTTCATGCCGGTCTCCAGTATCTCGACCGCGGGGTTCTGCTCGTCGAAAGAAGGCGCTTTGCGGTGGATACTCCAGCGCTCGGCGGAATCCGGTATAGGCTCGCCGCCGTCGATGGGCTCGCCGGTAACGTTCAGCATCCTGCCGAGCACCGCTTCGCCGACGGGAACGCGTATTCCGTCTCCCGTCGCTTCGACCTCCAGCCCGCGATAAAGCCCTTCGCCGCCGGAAAGCAGCACGCAGCGGACCATACCGCCTCCGATATGCTGCGCGACCTCCATAACGCGCCTGCCGCCGGAAAGCTCGGCGGTCAGCGCCTCGTTTATTCTCGGGAGTCCGCCGTCGAACGCGACGTCGACGACCGAACCCGCGATCCTCACTATTTTGCCCGTCACGCCTTTGACGCCTCCCTTCTCCTGTGCTTATATCCGGATGAGATCTCCGTTATTTCGTTTGTTATCGCGCTCTGACGCTCGTGGTTATACCGGAGCTTCAGCTCCGCAAGCAGGTCGGACGCATTCCTGTTCGCAACGTCCATCGCGCTCATACGCGCGCTCTGCTCGCTGCAGAAGCTGTCCACCATAGCGCTGAAAATGAAGCCGCTGACGTAACCTGTGACCGCCCTTTCGAGCACCTGCCCGATAGACGGTATGAATTCGTATTCCGCGCTGTCATCCGCGCCCTCCGCAAAATCACAGCGCTCAAACGGCAGTATGCGGGCTTCCTTGATCTTTGTGGTCATGCCGTTCTCGTAGTCCGTGTAAAGCACCCGCAGTTCGTCTATCTCTCCGCTGTCGTAGCGCTTCAGCAGCTCGACGCTTATCTCGTGCGCACGGTGGTACGACGGATTGCGCGCCGGGAAATCGAACTCCTCCGCGAAGGGTATCGAACGGTTGCGGAGGTACTGCCTGCCGTATTCTCCGACTACAAACAGCTTGGTGCTGTCCGCCTCGGTACACGCACGGGCGCGGGCGAGCGCCTCTTTAATAACGTCGCGGCTGTATGCGCCGGCAAGCCCCTTGTCCGCGGTTATCACGAGAAACCCGACGGTCGTCTCGTCGTCGCGCTTGCCGCCGTAGGCGGGAAAAAAGTACTCGCTCTTTTCCGCTTCGTCGGCGCGGAAAACGCGCTTCAACTCATGGCGCACGACGTCGAAAAACGGGCGCGTCCTCTCAAGCTCTTCCTTCGCCTGCCGCAGCTTGACGGAGGCGATGAGGTACATCGCGTTCGTTATTTTCCGCATTTCGGTTATGCCCTCTATGCGGTTTTTCAGTTCTTTTACGTCAGGCATTCCGTTATCCCATCTTCGCCGCAGCGGCGATTATCTCCGCCTTGTCTTCGTCGGTAAGAGCTCCTCCGTCAATGCGCGCGCAGAGCGCGGGATGTTCGCGTTCGCAAACCCCGACGAGCCGCTCAAGCTGCGGACGGAACTCCTCAGGCGCGGAAAACTCAAAGCATTGATTCAACGCGGCGACGAGAAAAATCACCTGCGCGTGCATACTCATCGGAGCCTGCTTCGGCTGACGGAGCATATACATAAGTCCCTCGCCGTACTTCAGCTTGCGGCGGGTAGCCTCGTCAAGGTCGCCGGAAAACTGCATGAAGACCTCCATCTCGCGGTACTGCGCGAGGTCGAGACGGAGCGTTCCGACCGCCTTTTTCATCGCCTTCGTCTGCGCGTCGCCGCCGACGCGGGAGACGGAAAGTCCCACGTTCACGGCGGGGCGCTGACCGGCGTGGAACATATCCCCCTCAAGGAAAATCTGTCCGTCGGTTATCGAAATAATATTCGTCGGGATATAAGCGGAAACGTCGCCCGCCTGCGTCTCTACTATGGGCAGAGCGGTAATGCTGCCGCCGCCCTTCTCCTCCGTCAGACACGCGGAGCGTTCGAGAAGTCTGGAATGCAGGTAGAAAACGTCGCCGGGATAGGCTTCTCTGCCGGGGGTGCGCCCGAGCAGCAGGCTCAGCGCACGGTAGGCGACGGCGTGCTTGCTCAGGTCGTCGTAGACTATCAGCACGTCTCTGCCGGAGGCGGCGAAATACTCCGCCAGCGTGCATCCGGCGTAAGGCGCGATATACTGCAGCGGCGCGGAATCCGCCGCCGTCGCGCTGACTACGACGGTGTATTTCATCGCGTCCTCCAGCGTCAGCGCGCGGACGATGGAAGCTACCGAGCTCGCCTTCTGCCCTATTGCGACGTAGACGCAGATAACGCCCTTGTCCTTCTGATTGATTATGGTATCGACGGCGATCGACGTCTTGCCGGTCTGTCTGTCGCCGATTATAAGCTCGCGCTGTCCTCTGCCGATCGGAAGCATCGAGTCTATCGCCAGTATGCCCGTTTCAAGCGGCACGTTCACGGGGCGGCGGTCGATTATCGCCGGCGCCGCCTGCTCGACCGGACGGTATTCCTCCGTCTCGATCGCGCCCTCGCCGTCTATAGGCGTGCCGAGCGCGTCGACGACTCTGCCGAGGAAGCCTTCGCCGCAGGGAACGCCCGCGACCTTGCCGGTGCGGCGCACCTCGCTGCCCGCCCAGACGCCCTCGTCGCCTCCGAAAAGTATGCAGCCGAGGGTGTTCTCGCGCAGATCCTGCACCATCCCGCGGCTGCCGTCGGCAAAAATAACTATCTCGCCGTAAAACGCCTCGGCGAGTCCGCTGACGACAGCGATGCCGTCGCCTACGCTGACGACCTTGCCGACCTGGTCCGCGATAACGCGGGGTTCCCAGGCGCCGATGCTTTCCTTCATCAGCGGCACGACGTCAAAGCCGCCTTCGCCGGCGGCGTATATTTCACGCTTCAGCTGCGCGAGGCGTCCCTCGGTCGTCCAGTCGTAGACGTCCGAGCCGACCTCGAGGCGAAAGCCGTTCTTCAGCTCGGGAGCCGAGCGCCATTCAAGGACGGCGCTCCTGCCGTATCTGCGTTCGACGAAGCTGAGAAAGCGTGCGCGGCGCGCTTCGTCCGGCGCTTTTTCGGAGTATATGACGGCGCTAAGCTTTTTTCTCATTCGCCGTCGCTCCTCTCGGCGCTGTCAAGGAAGCTGTCGAACGCCTCTTCGGCGCTGCCGAATACAGCCTTCTGCGCAGCCTGCGCCGCAAGCTCGGAAAGCTCGCGGTTCGCCTGACGGACGAGCCTCTGCCTCTCCGCTTCCGCCTCCGCCTCTGCGGAACGGCGGATACTCTCGGCGGTTTCGAGCGCACGGCTGTGCTCCGCCCGCGCCTCGTCGGCGGCGGCGCGCGACGCCTCCGCCTTCATCTCGGCGATCTCCGCCTCGGCGTTTTTCAGTTTCTCCTCATACTCCGCCTTCGCCTCCTCGGCTTCGCGGAGTCTGCGCTCAGTTTCGGCTTCCTTTTCGGCGTAGCGCGAAGCGCGGCTGTCCATAAACTTCTTCACGGGCTTGTAAAGAATGAAATACAGACCGCCGAACAGCAGCACGAAATTCAGCATATGCAGCAGTATCTGCTGCAGGTCGATGTTCAGGGGAAGACCCATCTTTCCGCTCCCTTACATTACGAAGATGACGAGTATCGCGACTATCAGCGCGTAGATTATCGCGGTTTCGATGAAGACCAGACCGAGCATCATCGAGGAACGGATGTCCCCGGCGGCTTCGGGCTGACGCGCGGTGCTGTCGACCGACTTCTTGATCGCGATCGCCATACTGACCGCGCCTATTCCCGCGCCGGCGATGATTATCGCGGCGGCGGCTATCGCCTTGACGGCGGTAGAGTCGGACGGCGAAGCGGCGGCGATTTCGACAGCTTCGGCGGCTTCGTTGCCTTCAGCGGCGAGCGCCGGCATGGATACGCACGCGATCAGCGCGCAGAGCGTAAGAACGATTGCGAATACTCTGATAAACTTTTTCATAGCGGTTTTCTCCTTTATGTGAAAGTCGTTTTTATTTTGCCTTTTTGGGTTTCTTTTCCGTGGATTCCTCGTAGAAATGCGAGGTCAGCATCGTCAGGACGTACGCCTGTATGACCGCGTGGAGCAGCGTGAACAGCACGCCGACGATCACGGGGATTACGAAGCTGGTCGCGAAATAGTAATAGACCAGCTCGGTGACTATCGCTCCGCTGAGCAGCGCTCCGAAGAGTCGGAAGCTCATGGAAATCGGCAGCGAAATGTCCTTCAGGGCGCGTCCCGCGCCCTTCGGCCCTGCGGCGAAGAGCCCGCCGAAGAGTATCACCGAATAGGAGAGCACTCCGAGCGAGATCGCGCCGTTGATGTCCGCAAGAGGCGCCGGAAGCGACACCGGCGCGCCCGCGGTCGTCACCGCCTGGAAGCCGAGCAGCTCGAAGAGCGTTCCGAAGAAGATGTACGCCCCCGCGGTGAAGATGTACGCGCTCAGAAAGCGCGTCTTGCGCGTGCCGTTCTCGTGCGCGAGCCCGTCGAAAAGTCCGACTCCCTGCTCGAGCAGGAGCTGCAGCTTTCCGGGCCTGTCCTTGAATCTCGGCACCGCGAATATCCGCAGCAGCAGCGCCGCGAGGAGCAGTACTCCCGTCACGCAGAACGCCGAGATCAGCGCCGGGTTGACCGTTATGCCGAAAAGGTTGATGCGCGCGGATTCGTGAAGCACCGCGTCGCGCATCGTTTCGGTAACGGTCTCGGTCTTCGGCGCTCCCTTCGTCAGAAAGATGCCGGCGAGCAGCAGCGCGACAAGCCCGAGAAAGACCGCAAGGCTTATATTCCGTTGTTTTTTACTCATTCTTCGCTATCATCTCTTTTCCGCGGCGACGTGCGCGCCCACGCGATAACGCCGGACGAGAAGGTCATCCCGTTCCGGCGCTGCAGTCCCAGCGACGCTGTGTTGTCGCAAAAGACCTGCGCGTAGGGCAGTCTGCCCTTTCTGAGTTGATTATTGACCATGAAACGCGACATCTGCTTGGAAAGCCCCATGCCGCGGTATTCTTCAAAAACGTAAAGCATGCCGAGCGAGCCCTCGGAATGCACTCCGGCGTAGGCGGCGAGCTTTCCGTCGAGGTATCCGCAGAAGAAGTCCTCGCGCTCGAAGTCCTTGCGCAGCTCCTCCCTCGGAATCAGCGAATATGTCGCGGCGACGGCGTCGAAGTCCTCCGGCGACGGGCGGCGTATCTCCATCGGACCGCTTTCGTCGAGCGGCGCACCCTCGTAGAAGACCTGAAAGCAGGGGTCGGATACCCACATGCCCTTCGCCTTCGCGTATTCTATCAGCGCTTCGCCGCGCAGGATGACGACGTATTCCGACTCGGGAATGCCGTCGAGCAGACGTTCGCCCGCGGCTTCGTCCTCCGCGCCGAGCATATACATCGCGAAAGCGTTATACCGCGCCAGCACGGCGGTTTCGGAATCGAAGACCACGTGTGCGCGGCCGCCGCCGAGCGCGTCGAGCATATCGGCGTAAAGCGCCTTGTCTTTATTTATCAGCGCCTCACACTTCATAGGCGGCCTCCCGCAGCTTTTCTTTGTCAAAGCCGTGTACCCAGTCAGACTTCAAATAGTATATTATGTAGATGACAGAGCTTATTGCCCAGGTTATCGGGTACGCCCAGTATATCAGGTTTATCGTGCCGAAGAAATGCATCACCGTATAGATGTATATTACGCGGAAGACGCACCACACCGACAGCATCACCGTCATCGGCACGAAGGCCTTGCCCGCGCCGCGGCAGACGGACGCAATCGCGTGCGAAAGCGCGAGCAAACAGTAGAAGAGCGCTTCTATATGCGCCTGCTTCGTGCCGAAGGCGACGACCTGAGCCGTTGTGTCGAACGCCGAGATCAGCGTCGGCGCGAAGATGAAGTATATCGCGCCCACGACCTCCGCCATCGTCACAGCCGAGAGTATGCCGAAACGCGCTCCCTTTTTCGCACGCTCATGCTCACCCGCACCGAGGTTCTGACCGACGAAGGTCGTTATTGCGAAGCAGTTGCTGTTTATCGGCATAAAGGCGAAGCCTTCTATCCGCGCGTGAACTCCGAACGCCGCCATCGCCATCTTGCCGAAGGTGTTTATCTGAGACTGCACGATGACGTTCGCGAGCCCTATGACCGAGTTCTGGATACCGGACGGCACGCCGTATTTCATTATCTTTTTCAGCGACTCGGCGTGGAAGCGTATGCGGCGGAGGTATATCTTCACCGCGCCTCCCCTGCGCATCAGCCGCGCGAAGCAGAGCGCCGCGCTGAGCACCTGCGAAATGACCGTCGCGACCGCCGCCGCCCATACGTTCCAGCGGAAAACGCCGACGAATAGCAGGTCGAGCGCGATATTCAGCAGCGACGAGAATATCAAGTAGTAGAGCGGATGGCGGCTGTCGCCGACGGCGGACATCATCCCGCGGCAGACGTTATACATTACCATACCGAGCGAACCGAGGAAGAAATAGCTGAAGTATTCCACCGCGCGGGGCATGACCTCCGGGTCGACGTTCATCCAGCTCAGCAGCGTGGGCGTAAGGAAGAAGCCGACTACGGTAAGCGTGACTCCGCTGATAAGCCCGATCGCGACGTTCGTATGCGCCGCGCGTGAAACGCCTTCGAGGTCGCCCTCGCCGTAACGGCGGGATATGAGCACGCCCGCGCCCATGAACATACCCTCGAAAAAGCTTATCATGAGGAATATAAGCGAGCCGGCCGAACCGACCGCCGCGAGCGCCTCCGTGCCGAGAAACTGCCCGACGATGAGGCTGTCCGCGGTATTGTAAAGCTGCTGGAAGACCATACTGATGAAGATCGGCAGTGCAAAGCGAATGATATGGGAGTATATACCCCCCTTAGTCATATCAGTTTCGCCCCGCGCAACGCGCCGTGTGTCCATCGGTACCGCCTCTGTATCTGTCGAAAAAATATTATCTGATTTTATCATTATAGCACTTTCAAGAAATATTGCAACAGTTATTTCATTGCGCGGTCGGCATTATCCCGAACCCGCCGAACAAGTCCGTTAAGTCCGCAAATTCCTTGATATGAATTATTGACTTCGCGCGGACAGCTATGTTATAATTGTGTTATAATTAATTAATAAACGGGGGTGATAGAGCAGGAATACGACCGTAACGAATTAAACCGAAACACAAAAATGAGACGGGAGATGATCTCTATGAAAAAAGAGAGACGCATTGCCCGGGCGGTCGCGCTGATAACCGCGATAATAACGGTTTTCGCGCTGACTTCCTGCAAGGTCGCCGGCAATAACGCCGACGAGGGCAGCTCAAGAAGCGATACTTATAACGAATTTGTATCCGAAAGCGAATCCTACAGCCAGGGAAGCAACATAAGGGATATTTCATCAATCGACCTCGGCGAAGTTGAGACGATAGTCGATAAATCCGGCGAGCCGTACGTCACGCCGAATTACAACTACCGCGACAGGACCGTGACATTCCTGAGCCACTGGTACCCCGAGGACTGCCTCCACTTGATAACTTATATGGACAAATACGGCGGACCGCAGATAAAGTTCCTCACCTACAGTTACGGCGACTGCGGAATGAAGCTTCAGGCGATGGTGCTGGCGGAGAACGCGCCCGACGTCTATAAGCTCCGTATCGGCGACCTGACGACGCTGCTTTTCGCGAGCGTATGGTCCGACGTCACCGACAAGTTCGACTGGAACAACCGCAACTGGCGCGACCTGAAACCGTTTATGAAATACTGCACCCTCAACGGAAGAGTCATGGCGGCGCCCGAGGTCAACGCCAATTATATGGTTTGGTTCAACAAAACGATTTTCGAGGAATACGGCGTCGAGGATCCGCTCTCACTCTGGAACAAGGGACAGTGGACAAAGGATAACTTTGACAGGATATGCCGCAAACTCACCATCCGCGAAGGCGGCAATACCACGATTTACGGTTTCGGATTCGATCACCGCTGGTTTTACGATATTCTCGGAATGTACGATACGGACTTCGCGCTCTTCGACGGCAACAAGTACGTCAGCAACACCGACGATTCCAAACTCGCCGACGCTTTCGCGTACATTTCGCAGATGAACAATACAGAGAAGCTGTGGTGCGCCATGAACAAGGCGAACGCATACTTCGCCTCCGGCAAGCTCGCGATGCTCTACTACGGCAACTGGCTCGCGATGAGCGATCCCTACCGCTCGATGGCGGCGCAGGGCAAGATCGACTTCGTGCCCGTGCCCGAAAACACCGCCACCGGCCTCGGCCCGCGGCAGGATTACTACGTCGAGGGACACGCGATCCCCGTCGGCGCCAAACACGTCGACGAGGCGCGGGCGTTTATCGAAATATTCAATTTCTACAAGCAGACGCCGGAGCTCGATATGACCTCCACGCTCGCCGACTGCGAGCTGAACGGACTGACGCTCGAGCAATTCTACCGTATGCGCGCGCCGCGATATTACAAAAACCCCTACACCGCGATAATCCTCACCGACTGGGATCCCGCCTTCGAGGAAGCGATGAAGGGCGAAAGCTGGTATAAAATACGCGCTTCCTACGATCCGAAGCAGCAGCTCGTGCTCGATTCCCTGCCCAGTCTGAACAATTGACGCCTGTTGTTTCAAGCGCCGGAGCGATTCGCCGTTCCGGCGCTTTTTATAATTATGATATAATTTTTATGGAAATAAGTTCTAATTACGAAATCTGAAAAAAATCGACAATTATGCTTGCACTTTTGGAAAACATACCGTATAATATAGACGAGGGAAAACCCGATACCGCGGCCGGAGCCGCGAAAACACGCATCGGAGATGATACTATGAAGAAGAATCTGTTAAGAATCCTCGCGGCCGTGCTCGTGCTCGCAATGGCGTTCACACTGGCCGCCTGTAAGTCGACCGGCGGAGGCGGTTCCGAATCCTCCAGCGCAGGTCCCAACGATGAGCCCGGCGAAAATACCAACGGCAACCGCTTCGTCAGCATCGACCCCACGTCGATAGACCTCGGTTCCGTTCAGGACTTTGTCGACGAGCAAGGCAAGAAGTATGTCACGCCCAAATACAATATGCGCGACAAGACCATCACCTTCCTGAGCCATTGGAATGCCGAGACCCCCGACTCCGTCCATATGCTCGCTTATATGGAAAAGTACGGCGGCCCGAACATCAAGTTCCTCACCTATAACTACGGCGACTGCGGAATGAAGCTTCAGGCGATGGTTCTGGCGGAGAACGCCCCCGACGTCTACAAGCTCCGCATCGGCGACCTGACCAGCCTGCTCTTCGCGAACGTCTGGTCCGACGTCACCGATAAGTTCGACTGGAAGAGCCGCAACTGGAGCGACCTCGAGCAGTATATGCAGTACGTCACCCTCAACGGCAAGATCCTCGCCGCCCCCGAAGTCAACGCCAACTACATGGTATGGTTCAACAAGACCATCTTTGAGGAATACGGCGTTGAAGACCCGCTCTCCCTCTGGAACAAGGGACAGTGGACGAAGGACAACTTCGACAACATCTGCCGCAAGCTCACCATTAAGGAAGGCGGTAACACCAGCATCTACGGCTTCGGCTTCGACCACTGCTGGTACCGCGACATCCTCGCGATGTTCGACACCAACCTCGCCGTCTTCAGAGACAGCAAGTACGTCAGCAACACCGACGATCCCAAGCTCGCGGACGCGATGAGCTACGCGACCAGAATGAACACCGTCGAGAAGGTATGGTGCGACCTGAACAAGGCCAACGCCTACTTCGCCTCCGGCAAGCTCGCGATGCTCTACTACGGCAACTGGCTGACCATGTCCGAGCCTTACAGAACGATGGCCGCAAACGGCAAGATCGACTTCGTGCCGGTCCCCGATAACACCGCCACCGGCCTCGGCCCGAGACAGGACTACTACATCGAAGGTCACGCGATCCCCGTCGGCGCGAAGAACGTCAACGAGGCGAGAGCCTTCATCGAGATCTTCAACTTCTACAAGCAGACTCCGGAACTCGATATGACCTCCACCCTCGCGCAGTGCGAGATCAACGGCTGGACCTACGATCAGTTCATCCGTATGCGCGCCCCGCGTTACTACAAGAACCAGTACACCTGCATCGACCTGGTCCCGCTGGACGATTACTTCTCCATGGCGATGAACGGCGAGAGCTGGTACACGATCAAGGAAAAACTCGATCCGAAGCAGAACCTCGTCATCGACTCCCTCCCGAGCCTCAACGGCTGATAACGCAAACATTTCAAACAACGGCTGTCTCCGGACAGCCGTTGTTTTTTGCCTCCGCGAACCGCCGCGGCGGGCACAGCGGAAGTTAAAGCGTTTTTTCATACCGATAATTACTTTTGTGCGTTAAAGCATTAAAAAATTAAAAGATTTTTTGAATTTTCTATTGACAAACGCTTTACGAGGTAGTATAATCGCCTCATTAAAAAGTACGCCTTCGGTCGTTTGGGAGAAAAATCATGCGTAACGTTTCCGCAAAGTACTGGCGCTATTTCAACTTTACGTTCTACGGCTTTGCCGCCGGAGTGTAAGGTCGATTTGCGGTGCAGTGGTTTTCGGAAACGCGAGAAGTTTTCGTTTATCGGATGCGGCACAGGTTGACCTGTACCGCATCTTTTATTTTGAAGCGAAAGGAGCTGGGCGCGTATGCGGATAATACTCTATTGGCGATGGCGCGTGCGCGCCGTGAATAAAGCTTAGCGTATCCCATTTCCCGCGGCCGCGGGAAAAAACCGATCAAAAAAAACACTATACTTATATTGAAAGGAAGTAAAGACGATGGCAGCCAACAACATCCCTTATAAAATCTATCTTACCGAAGACGAGATGCCGAAGGCATGGTATAACCTCCGCTCCGCGATGAAGAACAAGCCCGCTCCGCTGCTCAATCCCGGCACCCTCGAGCCGATGAAGGCCGAGGAGCTCGAGCCGGTCTTCTGCAAGGAGCTGATAAAGCAGGAGCTCGACAACGACACCGAATACTTCCCCATTCCGGAAGAGATACTCAACTTCTACAAGATGTACCGCCCCTCCCCGCTGGTCAGAGCGTACTGCCTCGAAAAAGAGCTCGGCACCCCCGCGAAGATCTATTATAAGTTCGAGGGCAACAACACCAGCGGCTCGCACAAGCTCAACTCCGCGATCGCGCAGGCGTATTACGCCAAGCAGCAGGGGCTGAAGGGCGTCACCACCGAGACGGGAGCCGGCCAGTGGGGCACGGCGCTCTCGATGGCGTGTTCCTACTTCAAGCTCGACTGCAAGGTATATATGGTCAAGGTCAGCTATGAACAGAAGCCCTTCCGCCGAGAGGTCATGCGCACCTACGGCGCGGACGTAACGCCTTCGCCTTCGATGACCACCAATATCGGCAAGAAGATACTCGCCGAGCATCCCGGCACCACCGGAAGCCTCGGCTGCGCGATCTCCGAAGCCGTCGAAGTCGCGACCTCCACCCCCGGCTACCGCTACGTGCTCGGCAGCGTGCTCAATCAGGTGCTGCTACACCAGAGCGTTATCGGACTCGAGGCGCAGGCGGCGCTCGACAAATACGGCATCAAACCGGATATGGTCATCGGCTGCGCGGGCGGCGGCTCCAACCTCGGCGGACTCATCGCCCCCTTCATGCGCGACAAGATCAACGGCAAGCTCGACTGCCGCATCATCGCCGTCGAGCCGGCGTCCTGCCCGAGCCTCACCCGCGGCAAGTACGCCTACGACTTCTGCGACACCGGCATGGTCTGCCCGCTCGCGAAGATGTACACCCTCGGCAGCGACTTCATTCCCGCGCCGAACCACGCCGGCGGACTCCGCTATCACGGCATGAGCTCCGTGCTCTCCCAGCTCTACGACGACGGGCTGATGGAAGCCGTTTCCGTCCCGCAGGTCAAGGTCTTTGAAGCGGCGGAGCAGTTCGCCCGCATAGAAGGCATCCTCCCCGCTCCCGAAAGCTCCCACGCGATCCGCGTAGCGATCGACGAGGCGCTGAAGTGCAAGGAGACCGGCGAGGAGAAGACCATCGTCTTCGGCCTGACCGGCACCGGCTATTTCGACCTGGTCGCGTACCAGAAGTTCCACGACGGACTTATGGAGGATTACGTCCCCACCGACGAGGAGCTGCAGGTCGCGCTCAATAAGCTCCCCCCTGTCAACAAATAAACGTCCAACAGAAAGGATGACAAAAAATGAGTACCACATCCATCCTGACGCTCGCGCTTATCATAGTCTTTTTTGCGGTGATGATAATCATCGGCGTCAGATCGAAGAAACACGCGTCCGACGTTAACGGATTCGTTCTCGGCTCGCGCTCCGTCGGCCCCTGGCTCAGCGCCTTCGCCTTCGGAACGTCCTACTTCTCCGCCGTCATCTTCGTCGGCTACGCCGGGCAGTTCGGCTACAACTTCGGACTCGCTTCTACGTGGATCGGTCTCGGAAACGCGTTCATCGGCTCGCTGCTCGCGTGGAGCATACTCGGCAGGCGCACGCGCATCATGACGCAGCACCTCTCGAGCAAGACGATGCCCGACTTCTTCGGCTCGCGATTTAACTCGCCGAAGCTGAAAATCGCCGCTTCGGTGATCACCTTCGTGTTTCTGATCCCGTACACCGCGTCGCTGTATAACGGCCTTTCGAGACTGTTCAATATGGCGTTCGGCGGCATACCCTATGCGGTCTGCGTCATAATTATGGCGGTGCTTACGGGAATCTACGTCATCCTCGGCGGATATATGGCGACCGCCCTCAACGATTTCATTCAGGGCATCATAATGCTCGGAGGCATCATCGCGGTCATCGTCGCCGTGCTCAACGGCAACGGCGGTTTCATGGAAGCGACGAAGCAGCTCGCGACCGGCCCCAACGGCGGCTGGGAGTTCGCTTCCTTCCTCGGACCGGACCCCGTGTTCCTTATCTTCGTCGTGCTGCTGACCTCCCTCGGAACCTGGGGACTGCCCCAGATGGTCGGCAAGTTCTACGCGATAAAGAACGAGGACTCCATCAAGAAGGGCACCATCATTTCCACCATCTTCGCGATAGTCGTCGCCGGCGGCTGCTACTTCCTCGGCGGCTTCGCGCGGCTCTATGACGTCGACGTGAAGGCGGAGGGCTTCGACGCGATAATCCCGAAGATGCTCTCCAACCTGCCCGCGATACTCATCGGAGTCGTGATAGTGCTGGTGCTTTCGGCGTCGATGTCCACCCTCTCCTCGCTGGTGCTGACCAGCTCCTCGACGATCACGCTCGACCTGATCGCCCCCGCGAGAAAGAAGGAAATGACCGAGAAGAAGAAGCTGACGATGATGCGTATCTTCATAGTCGTCTTCATCGCGGTCTCCGCGGTTATCGCGATCTATCAGGCGAACAGCAAGAGCCTTTTCATCGCGCAGATGATGGGCGTTTCCTGGGGCGCGCTCGCAGGAGCGTTCCTCGCGCCCTTCCTCTACGGCCTCTACTACAAGAAGACCACTAAAGCCGCCGTCGCCGCCTGCTTCGTATGGGGCGTCGGGCTGGAGGTCGTGCAGTTCCTCATTTCCATCGGGCTTTTCTCCGTCGCGGAGATCCCCGTGCTGAGCTTCGTTTTCAAAAACTCGCTCTACTCGGGCGTTATCGCGATGGTCGGCGGACTGGTCATAGTACCGCTCATCAGCGCGCTGACGAAGCGTTCCGCGCCCGCGGACGTCGAGGACAAGTTCGCCTGCTACAATGACAGCAAAACCGTCGGCATCACCGACAACCTCGGACGCTGACGCACATGACACACATAAAGGGAGCAAACCTATGTCAAACTATTATCAGAAGGAGATAGAAACCGCCTCACGGGACGAGATAATCCGCATACAGAACGAGAAGCTCGTCAAGCAGGTGAAGCGCGTTTACGAAAACGTCCCCTATTACCGCGATCTAATGGATAAAAAAGGCGTCAAGCCGGAGGATATAAAGAGCATCGACGATATCAAGAAGCTGCCCTTCCTCTCGAAAGCGGACCTCCGCGACGCCTACCCCTACGGACTGCTCGGCACCGACATCAAGAACTGCGTCCGCATCCAGTCCACCTCCGGCACGACCGGCAGACGCGTCGTGGCGTTCTACACGCAGCACGATATCGACCTCTGGGAAGAGTGCTGCGCACGCGCCATCGTCGCCGCCGGCGGCACTAACGAGGACGTCTGCCAGGTATGCTACGGCTACGGTCTCTTCACCGGCGGACCCGGACTCAACGGCGGTTCGCACAAGGTCGGCTGCCTGACGCTGCCGATGTCCTCCGGAAACACCGACAGACAGATCCAGTTCATGATGGATCTCGGCGCGACCATCCTCTGCTGCACCCCCTCCTACGCCGCCTATATCGGCGAAACGCTGAAGGAGAAGGGCTACAAGCCCACCGACAACAAGCTGAAGGCGGGCATATTCGGCGCGGAGCCGTGGACGGAGGAGATGCGCCGCAGCATCCAGGAATCCCTCGGCATCAAGGCCTACGACATCTACGGTCTGACCGAAACGAGCGGCCCCGGCGTCGCCTTCGAATGCGAGGAACAGCACGGAATGCACATCAACGAGGACCACTTCTACGCCGAGATAATCGACCCCGACACCGGCGAAGTGCTTCCCGAGGGCTCCAAGGGCGAGCTGGTCTTCACCTCGCTCGATAAGGAAGGCTTCCCGCTGCTCCGCTACCGCACCCGCGACATATGCGTGCTTTCACGCGAGAAGTGCTCCTGCGGCAGAACTCACGTCAGAATGAGCAAGCCGATGGGACGCAGCGACGATATGATGATCATCCGCGGCGTCAACGTCTTCCCGAGCCAGATCGAGACCGTTCTGCTCAAGGAGGGCTACGACCCGAACTACCAGATCGTCGTCGACAGAGAGCGCAACAACGACACCCTCGACGTCTACGTCGAGCTGAATCCCGATCAGTTCTCCGACAAGATCGCGGACATCCAGAACAGAGAAAAATCCCTTGAAGGCGCGATGCGCGCGATGCTCGGCATCGGCGCGAAAATGCACCTCGTTCCGCCCAAGTCCATCGCCAGAAGCGAGGGCAAGGCGGTCAGAGTCATCGACAAGCGCAAGCTGCACGATTAGAAAGGAGAGAGACTCATGGCGATCACACAGTTATCCGTTTTCCTCGAAAACAAACCCGGCAAGCTCTCCGAAACAGTCCGTAAGATTTCCGCCGCCGGCATCAACATCCGCGCGATGAGCATCGCGGACACCAAGGACTTCGGCATCCTTCGCCTCATCGTTTCGGACGCCGCCGAGACGAAGCGCATCGTCAGCGAGCACGCCATCGTCACCGAGACGGAGGTCATCGCCGTCCGCATGGACGACCAGGCGGGCGCGCTCTCCGGAGTGCTCGACGCGCTCGAGGAAGCGCAGATCAACGTCGAATACCTCTACGCCTTCACCGGCACGAAGAGCGACAGCGCCTACGTCGTGCTCCGCGTCGACAGCACCGCCGCCGCGGAGAAACTGCTCGACGAGCGCGGCTTCGCCACCCTCTCGGACGCAGAACTCAAAGCGCTGCTTTGAGGCGAAACGTTGAAATCCCCGACGGCAAGTGGAATAACGCAATAAAAGAGGACGCACATACGTGCGTCCTCTTTTTCGCGCAAAAATCTTTCGCCTGCCGTTTGAAATATTAAACGCGCTTCAATTTTATTTCAATCTTCACGCATATAATCAAGACGTCAGATCAAGAAAGGAGCGATATATATGAAAAAGATACTTGCGATTATTCTCTCGATACTGCTCGTCGCGGCGCTTGCGGCCTGCGGCAGCGCGGCGAACACGGCGGAAACGGCTTCGACCGCGTCCTCCGGCCGCGGCGGTCCCGGCGGAACGCCTCCGGACACTCCCGGCGGCGGGCCCGGAGGTCACGGAGGAAGCAGCTCCGTGACCTACTCCGCCGCGACGGAAATTACCTCCGCGGCGACGGAAAGCGGCAAGACCTACGCCTCCTCGACCGCGGATGAGAGCGCGCTGATGATAAGCACCTCCGACGCGGTAACGATCAGCGGCGCAACGGTCACAAAGACCGGCGACTCCGACGGAGGCGACAACTGCAACTTCTACGGGCAGAACGCGGCCGTGCTCGTCAAGGACGGCGCGACGGCGACCGTCACCGGCGCGACAATCTCCTCCGACGCCGACGGCGCCAACGGCGTTTTCTCCTACGGCGGCAACGGCGGACAGAACGGCGCCTCCGGCGACGGAACGACCGTCATAATCAAGGATTCGGTTATCACCACGACCGGCGACGGCTCCGGCGGCATAATGACCACCGGCGGCGGCGTTACCGAGGCGTATGACCTCACCGTCACCACGAGCGGGCGCTCCTCGGCCGCCATACGCAGCGACAGAGGCGGCGGGACCGTCACCGTCGACGGCGGGACCTACACCACCAACGGGCTCGGCTCCCCCGCGATATACTCCACCGCGGATATCACGGTCTCGAACGCGACGCTGATCTCCAACCTTTCCGAAGGCGTCTGCATAGAAGGTCTGAATTCCATAACCCTGAACGACTGCGACCTGACCGCGAACAACACCGAATGCAACGGCAACGCGACCTTCCACGACAGCATAATGATCTATCAGTCGATGAGCGGCGACGCGGCGAGCGGCACGTCCTCCTTCACGATGACGGGCGGCAGCCTGACGAGCAGAAGCGGACACGTCTTCCACGTCACCAACACGAGCTGCGTGATAACCCTCTCCGGAGTGGAGATAATCAACGAGGACGGCGAAAACGTGCTCATCTCCGTATGCGACGACGGCTGGAGCGGCGGGAGCAACACCGCCGTGCTGAACGCCTCCGCGCAGACGCTCGGCGGCGCGGTGCTCGTCGGCGACAACTCCTCGCTGACGCTGACTCTTTCCGACGGCTCGGTCTTTACCGGCTTCATCGGCGGAAGCATCACGAACGCGAAGGGCGATACCGTCTCCACCGAGACCGGCAGCGTCTCCGTGACGCTCGACGGCGCGAGCGTCTGGACGCTCACCGCGGACAGCTACGTGACCTCGTTCACAGGCAGCGCCGCGAATCTCAACCTCAACGGATACACCCTCTACATCAACGGAACGCCCTACGCGGGATAAACCGAAAACAATATAAAGAAAAGGACGGGATCGCTCCCGTCCTTTTTTGCGTTTTTCCGCGCCTATTTCTCCAGCTTGAAGCCGGTGCAGGCGAAAAGCGCGACGTCGCGCCCCGTTTCGTCGGTCACGCGTATGTCGTAAACGCAGGTCGTCCTGCCGCTTTTGACGCATTGCGAGCGCGCGATGAGCCGCTTCCCCTTCGGCTGCGCGGTGAAGTTGACGTTCACCGTCAGCGCGACGGTCGGCTGATGGTCGTTATTCGACGAAACGGCGAAGGCGAAGTCGCCGAGCGTGAAGATCACGCCGCCCATCGTTCCGCCGTAGGCGTTGCGGTGCGCCTCCGTCAGCTCCATCGAGCAAACGCAGCCGCCGTCGAAAAGCTCGTCTATACGCATGCCGTTATCCGTTGCGAAGCGATCGTTTTTGAAAAACTCACGCGCTTCGTCCGTGCTTTTGAAAGTTCCCATAGCAGTCCCTCCGGATGAAATATGCGGATATTATAACACATAACGCGCGGCGGCGCCGCGTTTTCACAAACATTTCATCTTCTGAACGACGAAAACAGCGCCAGCGACGCCAGCAGCGCGAGCGCGCACGCCGACTGCACGGGCACGAACGCGCCGCCGAGCTTCTCCTGAAGCGCGAGCGCGGCGAAGACTCCGGCGAAGCCGATTGCGCCGAGCAGCGCGATGAGCGTCAGGCGCGTGTTCGATTCCGCGGAGTGCGACTCCTCGCGGGTCGTTCTCCTGCGCTGCCTGCGCGGCTTGTTTTTCGGCGTGCCGTAGCCGTAGGTGCCGTATTTATCCTTGCGGTAGAAATTGTTGTTATTGTTCGCCATCACCGCGCGCCCCCTTTCGAGATGAGCAGCGCAAGCACCGCCGCCTGCAGCAGAAGCGCAAAGGTTATCACGAGCGTAAAGTAGTTCTTCTTCGTCTTGTGGCGGAAGACCACCCTGCCGAAGAACGCGCCGACCGCGCCGCCGTAGACCGCGAGCGCGAGCAGGACGCGTTCGCTGATGCGGTCGCCCTCCTGCATCGCCTTCGCCTTGTCCACGCCGTAGGCAACGAAGGCGACGAGCGAAGCCGCGCCGAGTATGCAGGCGTATATCCACAAAACCGTTTTCATATTATCACCCTTTTTGTTTTTTCTTATCCGACGTCCTCGACGAGCGAGGACCATTCCTCCATAAGCGGCGCTTCCTTCGCCTCGAGCTCTTCTTTTTCGGCGGTCAGCTCCGCGACCTTTTCGTAGTCGGAGAAAACCTCCGCGTCTTCGGCGAGTATGCGGGATATTTCCGCCGTTCGCGCGTTGATGACGGCGATCTTTTCCTCAAGGACGCCGATGCGGTGGAGCTTGCGGTCGCGCTCCTTCAGCGGCGAAACGTACTTTTTCTTCGCCGCGGGCTTCTTTTCGCCGGAGGCGGCTTCCTCGTCAGCTTCGCGCGGGCGGAGCTTCTCGTATTCGGAGTAGCCGCAGTCGTAAAGCTTCAGCCCGCCGTTCTCGAAGACGGCGAGGCGGTTGCAGACGCGGTTGATGAAGTATCTGTCGTGCGAGACGGCGATCACGGTGCCGGTATAGTCCGCGAGCAGCTTTTCGAGCGCGTCGCGCCCCGGCATATCCATATGGTTGGTCGGCTCGTCGAGCAGAAGTATATTAGGCCTGCGGCGGAATATTTTGCAGAGCGCGAGGCGCACCTTTTCGCCGCCGGAAAGCTCGCCGACGGTCTTGAAAACGTCCTCGCCGCTGAACAGGAACGCGCCGAGAGCGGTGCGCGCTTCGCCCGTCGTCATATTCGGAAAGTCCTTCTGAAAATCCTCCAGCACCGTAAGCGGCGAGAAGTTCTGCGTCATCGTCTGGTCGAAGTAGCCGACGTTCGCGTGCAGTCCGAAGCGGCTTTCGCCCGAAAGCGCGGGTATCTTTTTCATCAGCGTTTTCACGAGAGTCGACTTGCCGCAGCCGTTATCGCCGATGATGCCGAGCTTTTCGCCGCGCTTGACGACGGTGTCCAGCTCGCCGAGCGGAAAACCGTAGCCGAAGCGCAGATGCTCGCAGACGAGGGCGTTCTCCACCGTTTCGCGCTCCGGCGCGAACGCTCCGCGGAAGACGGATTCGTCAGCGGCGCGCGGCGCGGAGGTGTCTCCGATCCGCTCGATCTGTTTGAGCTTCGCCTGCGCCATCTTCGCCTTGTTTGCTTTATAGCGGAAGCGCTCGACAAGCGCGGAGAGGCGTTCGACCTCCTTTTTGCGCATCAGCGCGTCCTTCAGCTCGCGCTCGTAGTTCTCCTTTTTCTGCGCCGCGAAGGCGGTGTAGTTGCCGGAGTAGCGGCGCGTTTCGCCGTATTCGATCTCATAGACGACGTTCACGATCTTGTCGAGGAACATTCGGTCGTGCGAGACTATGACTATCGAGCCGCGGTATTTCACGAGATAATCCTCGAGCCATTCGACCGCGGAAAGGTCGAGGTGGTTCGTCGGCTCGTCGAGCAGAAGCACCTGCGGCTTGGAAAGCAGTAGCACCAGCAGCGCGAGCTTCGTGCGCTGGCCGCCGGAGAACTCCCGCAGCGGGCGGGAAAGATCCGACTCCGCGAAGCCGAACCTCTTCAGCGCCGTGCGGTATTCCTTCTTATAGGTGTAGCCGCCGAGGTCTTCGAAGCGCTCCTGAAGGCGCGAATACTCGCGGGCGTTCTCCTCGCTGCCGTCGCGCTCGACCGCTTCGAGCGCGGCAGCCATGGCTCGCTCCGTTTCGATAAGCCCGGAATACGCGGTCAGCAGCTCCTCCTCAAGCGTTCTTTCGTCGCCCGCTTCAAACGTCTGCTTCAGGCAGCCGACGACGGGGGCTCCGGTCTTGTGGAAACCGAAGTCCGATTCGCCCGTTCCTTTTATCATATCGACCTCGCCGGTCAGCGCACGGAGCAGAGTCGTTTTGCCGCATCCGTTGCGCCCGACGACCGCGATCTTTTCGTTTTCGCGGACGGCGAAGTTTATTTCGGTAAGCACCGGCTCGCCGTCGTATTCGACGCTGCCGTTGTTGATTACAATCTGCATTTTTGCTCCTCGGCGATCGATTAAAGATATCTTTCAAGGCGCCTGCGCGCCTCTTTTTCGTCCTTTATGCAGCGCTCCTCGATGCTGCCCACGAAGGCGGCGAACGCCTCGCGCAGGTAGGCGTGAGTGACAAGAAAGCTGATGCGCGGCTCTTTCAGACGGCTTACCGCGATTGAGCTCTCGGTGACGGAGATCTGCACGTTTTCAAACACCGCCTCCGGCAGAATGAAGAAACGGAAGTTCGGATAGTTATCCATAAGCGAGAGCACGCCGCGTATCTGCTCGGCGTATTCCTCCGGCGTGTAATATACCCTTACGCCCGGCAGGTCGACGGCGACTTTGCCGGCGGCGATGGTCTCCTTGTCGGCGAGAACTCCGCAAAGGTGCATATAGCCGCCGCTGAGATTTTTCTCAAGCACGCTGCGGCGCGCGTTCAGCACCGCGAACATCTGCCTGCTCTCCTCCTCGGACGCGCCGGAGCGGGCGAGCATACGGCGCAGCGTTTCTTCCGGCATAACGCTTACCGGCAGACCTACGCCGACGACGCTCAAAGCGCTTCCGCTCATAGCCGCGATACGCTCCGCCGAGTCGGAACCGTAGACCTTGACGAGCGGCTTCGACGTAGCGAGCATCGCGTCGAACCCGGTTTTGTGCGCCTCGAGTATCTTCGAGTCCGTGTCGTATCTGTAAATCCCGTGCAGCTCCTCGCCGCCGACGACTCCGCCGCCCTCCACGCAGGCGTAACCCGGGCAGAGGAAAAGCGTATATGAGAATCGCGACTGATTCTGCCGCCTGAAATAATACGACGTTATGCCGCCGGACATATAAAGCGGCAGCCAGTTATATATCGCGCTGAACATCTCGCCCGAAGCGCGGTCGACGTTGTGGATCACCGTGATCTTTGTGCCGTTGCTCAGGCATCCGAGCAGCAGTGAAAACAGACGCGCGTTGAACTCCGCGTCGCCGTTCATCCAGTCGAGGTTCTGATCGGAGTAGAGGCAGAGCTCCTTCATCCGCTCGCGCATCGCGCCGGAAAGGAAGCGCAGCACCGCGCTGCGGAGTCCGTCTACGCCGTAATATATGCGCTCGCCGGTATGAAGCACGCTCCGCTCCGCAAGCTCCTCGGGAGGCAGAAGCGGCGTGCTCATGCGCGGCGCGAAGCTCTCCAGATTCTCGAGCAGCTTCTCCACCGCCGGGACGTTCAAATCCCTTCCGGTGTCGAAAAGCCATTCGCGCAGGAGGAAAAAGGCTTCCTCCTCGTCCTCCGGCTTGCCCTCGGGCGCCTCCGCGAGCGCGGCGAATTCGGCGAGTCTGTTCTGCTCCGTCAGGCGCTTGAGCAGTACGGTGCAGATATCGTCCACCATCTGCGGATTCGACTCAGGCGAGCGCTGCCCGTTGCGGAAGCGGCTGATATAAGAGGCGTCGAGGTTAAGCAAGTGGCCGAAGCGGACGTTTGAAAGCTCGGCAAGCTCCATAACGGCGTTCAATCTGCCGCCGAGCTGAGCGAAAGGCGCAAGCCTTTTTTCCTTTCGCGGCTTCGCGGAGATCGTGTTCACTCCGTCGTACAGCCAGTCGGTCAGCCGCTGACGCATATACGCGTCGGACTCCTCGGGCTCGCATCCGATCAGGACGCGGAGCGCGGGAGCGCTGCCTTTTTCGGACGCGAAAGCGCACAAACCTTCGACGAGGCGGCGCGAAGACGCCGCGCCCTTCTTCGGCACGCGCACCCCTTTGCACATGCGGCTGATATTTGATCTGTCGCAGCCGACGCTGCGCGCTATGTCCGAAGGCGACGCGCCGACTGTTTCAAACGCCGTATTCAGTCTTTCGGCAAACATCTTCCCCGCCTCCCTTCGTTAAAAAGATAATAACACAATCCGAGGAAAATTGCAAGACCGTGTTGACATATATTTTGTCAATGACAATTCAATGTCAACCCTTGCAAAAGGTGAAAAGCTTTGATATATTATAGGTGTCGGCAGGGTGAACGCCCTGCAGCCAGATCTTTGCCTGGAGCCGGGTTCGATTTTGTGTTGATCTTTCCACTTGCCAATCGGGGTTCAATGCATGGCGCGCCGGCTTTACGGCAAACTGCAAAAAAGCACTTCCGGTAACGGAAGTGCTTGTTTTTTTGTTGCCGGCGATTATCCGGCGGATGAGCCGTCCGCTTTTTCGCCGGACGCGGCGTCCGGCGCTCCGGTCTCTTCGGCGCGGGCGCGTAAGGCGGCGAGCTCCTCGGCCTTCTCGCGGTTCAGTCTTCTCACCCTGCTGATAAATACGATGCAGACGGCGGAGGCGAAAATTATCGCGATATGCCCTATAAGCGCCTCCTGCGAGTAGCTGACGAAGTTGTTGCCTTCGGAAAGCGTATACGCGGAGCAGACGGCGGTCACTACCGCGCAGACTACGCCGGAAAAGCTGCCGAAAAGCGACGTCATCGCGGCGACTCCCGCGAGCGGAAGCACGTTCAGCGCCGGCTGCTTCGTCAGCACGGCGGGCACCGAAAGCGCGGCGACCGTTATAAGCGATATTGCCGCGTGAACGAGCTTTTCACCGACGGTCTCGGCGTTATTCGTTTTCTTATCGTGTTTATCCATAAGAGTTCTCCTATAGGATCGTTATTACCGTTTGCGGCGGCGGGAAATCACTCTGCGAATCTGCAGTCGCCTCCGCCTTCGCGCTTGACCTGGTAAAGCGCGTTATCGGCACGCTTGAAGACGGTCCTTATCGAAACGTCATCTCCGCCGAAGGCGACGCCTACGCTGACAGAAGCCGCAATCTCCGGATCCTCCGGCTTTGCGAGCTCGGCGTTGACGCTGTTGATCTTTTTCTTGATAAGGTCGGTGAATTCCTCCGTTACGTTCGTCATAAGCACGACGAATTCGTCGCCGCCAATACGGCTTATATAATCGTCGGAGCGGAAGTGGTTTTTCAGCGTTTCCGAAACCTTGACGAGCACCCTGTCGCCGACGTCGTGGCCGTGAGTGTCGTTGAAGCCCTTGAAGTGGTCTATGTCGATAATGATCATCGCGTAATCGTTCGCGCACACGACGTTGCACACCTGCTCGTAGCCCGCGCGGTTATACGCGCCGGTCAGCTCGTCGTGAGTAGCCTGATACGCAAGACGCGCGGTCTTCTCTTTGTTGCTGCCGTAGATACGGTTATACGTTTTCGCGAGGAAGCGGTATTCGTACGCACCCGTCACGTCGAGCGGCTGGTCGTCGCGTATGCGCGGTATAGCGCGGAGCAGAGGGCCGGTAACGAGCACCGCGGTAAGCACGACCATTACAAGCACGATGAGAATGAGCGCGAATATGTACACCTGCTGGAGCGCGAGTCTGCCGCGCATATGATCGGCAGCGTCGACCTCCTTCGCGCGCGTATCGGTCTCGATGTAGTCAAGGCACTCGTCGAGCTTCGCCATTATCGCTTCCTTCTGGCGAAGGTATTCGGTATCGAACACTATCTCGCGCGCTTTCTTCATCATTTCTTCCGGAGTGAGCCGCATCTCGTCCTGCGGAACCATATTGCCGGTGGATTTAAGCTCGGGGAAATCGTCCAGCTTATAGTCGCTGTCTGCGGCTATCGTAAGAAGCATCGCGTGGTATTCGCTCTCCATGAGGCGATCGGACGCCTCCTTCGACGCCCTCAGCGACTGCGCCGCCGAAGTTTCGGAAAGATGCTGCTCTATCGTTTCAAGCGCGTTGTCCCTGCGCTTCGTAACGTTCGCTTCGTTGAAGTAGTTATCGCAATACTTACGGTCGCCCGTCACGACGAAGGCGCGTACCTGTTCGGTAAGGTAATCGGAACCGACGCGCATTCCCGTGGCCGCCTTCTCGAGATCGATATAATCGTCCGTCGCCTTGCGCATGGCGTTATAGCCGCTCATCGTCAGATAGACCGAGACGAGCAGCAGTACGGAAAAAAGTATGGCAAGGCCGACCGTAACGTAATTCAGTTTTCTCTGCGAAACGCCTCTGTTGCGCAGGTTTGAAATAAACTTCATATCGTCAACCCTCTCGGAATAATACTCTCTGTTTCTGATAAAAACCCATTTTCCTACATAATTAATTTATTCTATCATACGGGGATTAAAAATGCAAGCACTATTTTTGTGAAATAAAAAACACAGGCGTCGCGTGGACGCCTGTGTCTATACGGCTGCGTTCCGGATTACTCGCTGACGATCTCCGCGTCGGGAGCGTTTTTGCCGATGCTGGCGATGCCGTTCAGGCAGCTCGCCTTGGCCTTGTAGCCTTCGCCGGTGGCGATGATCTCGCCGTTGGCGGCCTTCAGGCGGAAGCGGAACTCGCCCTTCTTATCGGTGTAGACTTCGTACTTCGGGTTCTTGAGGACCTCGAAGTTCTCGACGGTCTGATCCTCGACGTGAGCGCCCGCGTTCTTCTTGACGCTGGCGATGCCGTTCTTGCAGGTCGATTCGGCGGAGTAAACCTCCGAGACGGCGATGACTTCGCCGTTGCCGGCCTTGAGGTTGAATACGAATCCGGTCTTGGTCTGCTTAATAACGAATTTTCCCATGATAAACTCCCTTTCTTTTTATTACGCGGGCATTTCCGCGAATTAAGGGTTGAAACCCTTCCCTCTTACGTTCATTTTATCGCATTTGTGCTCATTTGTCAAGATTTATGTTCATTTACCGAACCGTTACTTGCGAAGCTCGGCGATGAGATCGTAGGCGAACTTCAGCTCCTCGAAGGTGCAGTGCTCCTGCACGAAATGCGTGGTGCAGCAGACCCAGCGCTTGCCCTTCAGCAGCGAGAAGACGCGGCGGATGTCGCTCTCCAGCTTCCCGTAGTTGCCGAAGCCGAGCGCGGTCTGGACGCAGACGCCGCCCATGATCGCGAATTTGTCGCTGTACTTCTCGAGCCAGAGGTCGTAGCTCATGCCCGCCGCTTCCTGCCACGGATGCACGAGGTTATAGCCGAGCTCGATGACTCCGTCGAGCGCGGGGATTATGTTGCCGTCGGAGTGTAAGCTCAGGAACTTGCCGTGCTTGCGGACCGCGTCGCCGATGACCTTATGCCCGGGCATTATCATTTCGCGGAACATCGTCGGGCTGAAGAGCAGAGTGTTCTGCGAGCCCCAGTCGTCGGAAACGTGGATCATATCCATGCCGAGCTCGCAGACGTTCTCCGCGAACTGCGCGTTCCACTTCGCCTGCCGCTTGTAAAGCTCCATCATCTCGTCGGGATAGAGCGCCATGTAGAGCAGGTGGTTTTCTATCGCAAGCGGGTCGCTCAGGCACTCAAAGATGCCGGGAGTCTGCATATAGCAGAAACGCTCGCGCTGACCGCGGTAATACTCAAGCTCCTTGCGGATGCCGTCGTAGTCCTCCATCCTGTCGACCGGCTGAAGAGGCATATCCAGCAGCATCTGCGGCGTGATGGTTATCCCCTCTTTTTTCATGCCGACTATCTTGTGGTAGTCGAAGGGATACGGACCGCCGAAGATGTGCGCCATATCGAATTCGTATTCGTCCTCGAATTTTTTGTAGTCTCCCCACTGCGAATGCTCCCAGTCGAGATTCCAGGCGATCCAGCCGTAAACGGGCGTTCTGCCGGGGTTGTTTCCGCGGATCGTTTCCGCGACGAGCTCGTAAGATTTCATAGTCAAGCGTCCTTTCAGCGTGTATGTTCTGCGCTTTGTAATACCTTTTTTAATAATGAATAATCATTTCGGGGTTGTAATCCCCTTGATTCATACCACTCTATATACTTTTCAATGCTTTCAGAAATGTTTTTAAGTGATGTAAAACCGAGAAACGAGTCAACTCGATCTAACATAAGTATGTTTACCCATATAATATCATCGTGCTTCATTGAGTGTACTTTATATACAAACTGATCTTCATCTCTATGCAGCGCTTTCCCTAACAAAAAGATCAGCGGCGGTGATATGTTCTTTTCAAAAAGTTTTCTGTCGCTTATCTCCGTAGGCCAAATATATGGGCGCGTGAATCTTTCCTTTTTATCATACAATCTGAAGAACGGGTTAATAACTACAATGGTACGCGTCTTTGATATTGAGAACACATAAAAGTTCTCATGAAACCACATTTGCTGTTTTAGCAATTCCATATAAGCCGGTTTATCGCGCCCGCCATATGAACGGGATAGCTTATCAAGTTCTTTTTTCAAATATTCGGCTTTTTCGCCTTCCCCTTCTGGTCCATACATTTCCGATGTCATACCGATATCCGTAATAATAAAATCGGTTCCATCTTTAGAGGTGTCCCAAATGCCCATATAGCCATAGTTATATATGCGCGACCATCTGTACACTTCATATGTGCATAAAGGATTATCTTTTACTGCGTCTAGGTCTTTGGCTTCAAGTATTACTTTAATATTCCTTAACCAACGATCCCTTACGGTTTCGTTCTCAACCACCTTTTCCTCGAACGGATACTCTTGCGAATCCAATTTCTGATAAAACAAATCGTGCATTCTATCCCTATCCGGTCCAATAACACGCATCTGCTCAATCAATAGGAATTTTCGTATAATATTTACTTGTTTCCTGTTAAGAACAATCTCGTCATCGCAAGAAGCGGGTATAATATAATTATTAAGAATAAACGCAAATGACGACTCAATCTTTTCGTTTAATTCTTTTTCTATTTCCGGCGTATACAATGATATTTCAGAAAAAACCTCATCGGGCTTTTTATTTTTTAATAGCTTACCGTTTTTTAAGTCATATACAAACAAACGCTCTCCAAACCGGCGAAGGACTAATTGCGGAACGTAGTGGTTATTCTGATTCGTTGTTGGGCATCATATTTAACGGATTTTGCTTCATAAATTTGATACCTCATTTTTTTGATTATTTGATGTGTCCATATTATCCAGCCCTATACGATGGGCTGTTATCAAATTGTTATCGGTGGTGATAACGGGGGGTAGCAGGGTTGTTGTTTTCTCTGGTGGTTTACAACTACATTTTACCACGAAAGGCAGGGAAATGCAATAACCATCCTTGCTGTGGCGTATCAAGGAATCTTACTGAACATATGGCGCACCTTATCCAAACGGCTGTTTGGACGACGGGGCTGGATGATTGGCTCGCCGACAGTGGCCTGATACCCTTTCAGTTCCGTCAGGCACACACTCCGCCCGTTGGTGTAAAAGGCCAAATCAGTACGGTATGCCTGTATGCAACGGGCGGGAATCTCGCCAGTAAAGACAACTTCATCCTTTTTTATCTGGGCCGTTTCGATGGTGGCACAGTATTTCGGCGCATCATGATAAGCCCTGGAAAGGTATTCCTGGGGCGCATAGAGGGTGAAGGAGAGATAAGGTTCCAGCAACTGCGTCCCAGATTTCTTCAATGCCTGTTCCAATACAATCGGGGCCAATGAGCGGAAGTCCGCCGGCGTACTGACCGGGCTATAGTAAAGTCCGTATTCAAAGCAAATCTTACAGTCCGTTACGTTCCAGCCACACAAGCCTTGCCCCAAACCGTAACGGATACCATCCATGACAGCGTTTTGAAAACTCTGGTTCAGGTATCCCAGGGAAACCCGGCTCTCGTATTTTACACCGGAGCCAAGCGGGAGCGGTGTAACAGACAGTCCGATAGATGCCCAAAACGGGTTAGGCGGCACCTCGATATGGATGGTGTGACTGGCCACTTTGAGCGGCCGCTCTAAATAAATGACGGTGGGTTCCTTCACTGCTGTTTCAATCTTGTATTTTTCCGTCAGCAAAGCGGAAACAACCTCCAACTGCATCCGACCCAAAAAAGAAAGAATGATCTCATGGGTGGTGGAATCCACCTCGTAGTGCAAAAGCGGGTCAGTATCCGCAATTTGCGTAAGAGCGTCCAGCAACCGGTCTCTTTGCTCTGCCGTTTTTGGCGTAATCGTCGTCCGCAGCATAGGGAAGGGAACATCACTCCACATTTCACGAGGAAGTTGGGTTTTGTCCCCCAATATATCGTTTAATCTCAAGCTGTCGCTGGGAAGGATGACAATTTCGCCCTTATGGGCGGTATCTGTCCGAACAATCTCCCCTTTGGATGGAATACGCATCTCTGTGATTTTCAGCTTTTCTCTCCCGGCTAGGGCCACCGTATCCCGCAGACGCAGCGTTCCGCTGTATAGCCGCAGATAGACAAGCCTCTGGCCGCAATCTGTATACTCCACCTTAAAAACTCTACCGCACAGGGCGGCGCTCCCCTGTTCCTTGGTCGATTGGAACAGCCCTATCACCGCATCCATCAACTGTTGAATGCCAAGGCCGTTTTTGGCGCTACCATGATAGACCGGGAGCAGGGAGGCGTCTTGAACTCGCCGCTGTTCTTCTTGCGCAAGTTCTTTCTGACTGATTGATTCTCCTGCGATATACTTTGCCAATAACTCATCGTTATTTTCGATGACCGAATCCCACACCTCTGCACTAGTGTTTTCTGTCAGAGTTATTTTCGAGGACAGCGACACTGTCTGCTTGATGATAATATCAGCGGAGAGCTTATCCCGAACAGACTGATATACGCTCTCCAAATCAATGCCAACCTGGTCGATCTTGTTGATAAAGATAATGGTGGGGATGTTCAATTTCCGTAGGGCATGGAACAGAACACGGGTCTGGGCCTGCACGCCATCTTTAGCGGAGAGCACCAAGATGGCCCCGTCCAAAACAGCCAGAGAGCGGTATACCTCTGCCAAGAAATCCATGTGGCCGGGAGTATCCACAATATTGACTTTACAACTGTGCCACTGGAAAGAAGTGACTGCCGTTTGAATGGTAATTCCACGCTGCCGCTCCAAAAACATAGTGTCCGTTCTCGTTGTCCCTTTTTCGACGCTCCCCGGCTCTGAAATGGTTCCGCTGGCATACAGCAGGCTTTCTGTCAGTGTCGTCTTGCCCGCATCTACATGGGCAAGAATCCCGATATTGATAATGTTCATGTCTATCCTCCATACAAGGCCCAAAAGGGCGCAAAAATCCCCAGCGGCAAATACTTTTACCGCTGGGGATCATGACTTCGGATACATAGAAACGCATTCAGCTAACATGAGCCGTTATCCGTCACGATATTTGATAAAAAGGCAAAAGCATTCTTAAATTGGGTACAAAAACCAAGCCCCTGCAAGGGGCAATTATTTTTGTGCCCATTATCAAATTTTATTTAAGAATACCTTGCCGCATGTTGAATAGACTCCTCAAATCAGGATGACAGCAGTATAGCATAGCACACTCTAAAATGCAAGAAGTTTTTACCCGCTGTCCCAAATAAATCAGGAGGGCATTCACCGGGACACCCTCCGATTTGGGGCCTCATGCGCAAATAATTTCTGTGTCCACGATTTCCGCCGCACACGCCCGAATATTGTTAGTCCCTCTGCAACTCATACCACAGACCGTTGCCCTCGTCAAAGATGTACTTTTCCATGAAATTACCTCCATTTTTTGTGATTATCGTGCGCCTACCCTTATTTTTGACCTTGCACCCCATTTCTGCTCCTTTTCGACCTGTTCCTGCTGGTAAGCTGCCTCCAGTATCCTGTCCGCCTGTTCCGGGCCAATGGCCCGTCTGACCCGCTCATAGTCCCTGACTTGCCCTTTCAAGCCGTCCCTCTCGGCACAAACCTCATAAATCCTGGCTGACAGGGAGCCGTTCTTACTGACCTCACGATCATAGGCGCTCTGCAACCGCTCAAACTTGCTCTTGAGGTCGAAGTAGGCCCGGTAGACGGAGCGCAGCACCTTGACGATCTTCTCCCAAAGGGGCTTGGCCTTTTTCTCCCGGTAGGACTTGGCCGATTCCAGCGGCCCCGCCTCCGGCAGCGTCCGCTCCGGGTCGTCGGAGAAGTCCGCCGCCAGTTTCTCCATGCCCTTGAGCAAGGGCGCTACATCGTCCAGCTTAGCCCTGGCCTGGGCCGCTTTCTTCTCAGCTGATGCTGCCTCCTTATTCTTTTTGTCGGCCTCAACCTGGGCCAGCGCCGACACCTCTTGAAGCTGTGCAAGCCGTTCCTGCTCACGCTCCGTCTTGAACTGCGTAACAGTCAAATGTTCTTCGGAACTACCACGTTCCCCACGCTCTACATCGTCATAGCCAGCGGAGCGCATATGCTCAAAGAAATCATCTTGCAGGACACTGTACGACTTTCGTAGAACGGGTTTGCCCTTAGCTGTGCGTAACGGCTCCCCGGTGGTTTCGTCCAGAATGGGCTTGGACGCCCACTTCTTGCTCATGCTCACCTGCATGATCGTTTCCTTGACCTTGCCCACCAGGGACTTGTCCTTGCACCGCTTTGTCCAGCGTATCTCCTTCTCCACTACCGGGATATAAACCACATGGAGGTGGTAGTGGTACACGTCCTCCCCCAGCGCCTCGGACATGGCCCGGTTGCGCTCGTCAGCGTGCATGACCGCCGACAAAATATACTGCTCTCCGCCCACGATTTTGATTGCGGCTTTATAGGCTTCGGTGTAAAATTGTTTTGCGAAGTCATACCCGCCGTGATTGTAGAAGTAAGCGGAGTTTACATCAAAGACCAACTCACCGTATCGAAAGGCATCCTCCTTGATGCCACGGGTGGAGATCACGCCGTCGGCCTCCATTTGAGCAAACATCTCCCGATACCCGGCAGACGGGGTTTTGAAATGGACATTGAGCGGCGTCCGCTCCAGTACAATGTCCTGATTGACATAGGAATCCTTCTCACGCTCGTTGTGCTGCTGGGTGTTACCGATCTTGGTTTCGGTCAGCCTCATATTTCTTGCGTTGGTACGGTCAATACCGTCGCCTCTCGCCATAGGCAAAAATCCTCCTGTTTCAGATGTTGGGTTGTTGAAAGAGGACGGGGGTTCGGGGGAGGCACTTCCTGCAGGAAGTGTAATAACCCACTATGACACTTTCATCCCTTCGGTCTGCAAAGTGTCGTGGGCTCTCCGAGGGGGTGTGGGGGCTTTGCCCCCGGCAACTGCGGTTGCCTCCCCCAGCAGGGCCGCCCTTTGAAAAGGGCACCCTGCACCCCGCCTAAACTTTGCTGCTCCCCGTGACAGCCGTGACGACCGTGACGATGTTTCAGACACCGCCGCCACTCTCAAAAAAGCCGTCACAGCCGTCACGGTCGTCACGCCTGGGACGGTTCCAGCGTCAGGCTGATACTTCTCCCGGCGTGGCTCCTGCTGTTCTCATAGCGGATGTGGTAGTCTATCAGCAGCTTCCCGGCCCGGACGTTTAGCCGCATCGCCAGGGCGTTGGGCTTCATGTCGGTCTGGAGCGCCGCTACCAGCTCGGTGGCCGTACCACCCCAGGTCGGCTTCTCCGCCGTCACAAGGGCGGCTATGGCCTCCAGCACCGGGTCGGGCGGCTCTGTCCATGCCTCCGTTTCCGTACGCTCCAGCGTCCATATCAGCCGTTCCTTGTCCCTGGTAAGATAGAATCGCTGGTCTTGCTGGTCACGCCCGGCCACGTCCAGAACGGCGCTGCCGTCTGTCCGCTTCTCCTTTTGAAGAAGAAAGGCCCCGTCCGCCGCTCCCAGCAGACCGTTGGTGCCGGAGATCATATCGAATTTGTCATCTGCCTGTTGCTTTCGAGTGTGGTGTACCAGCAGGAGGCAGACGCCGCAATCATCGGCAAGGCGTTTCAGCTTACCCACCACCTCGTAATCGTTGGCGTAGCTGTACTTATCCCCACCAGCCTCCCGGATTTTCTGGAGGGTGTCAATGATAATCAGCTTGGTGTTCGGGTGTTCCCGGACGAACTTCTTTAGCTGTTCCTCCAGGCCAACGCCAAGCTGTTTGGCGTAGACCGCAAAGAGCAGATTGTCGGTGCCCTCTGTGCCGAACATTCGGTATAGCCGCCCCTGCAAGCGGCGGTGGTCGTCCTCCAACGCCAGATAGAGGACAGTCCCCTTGTGGACAGGGTAGCCCCACAGGGGGAGGCCCATGCTGACATGGTAGGCAAGCTGGGCCATCAGGAACGACTTGCCCACCTTGGGCGCTCCCGCAAAGAGGTACGTCCCAGGGTAGAGCAGACCGTCTATTACGGGCGGTCTGCTCTGGTAGATGTTCTGGTAAAGGTCGTTCATGGAAACTGTGTGGAGGTAGGCTGGGTCGTTCATGCGCCGCATATCCCGGAGCATTTCCTCTAAATCTTTCTCTTGGGGGTTGTTTTCAGCCGTTTCCTCTGCTATACTTTGGGTAGTTGTTTGAGAATTGGGCTGTTCCCCGTCTGCGCCAACAGACGGAACCGGGACAGTCCTTTTCGTTTCTCTGGAATCCATCAATCTATCAATCCTCCTTCATGCCGCCCAGCGTCACTGAGATAAGGTCAATGGTGGCGAGAAGTTCATCCCCCACGTCGCCCCCGGCCTCAATGCGCCGCAGTTCCCCCAGGACGGCGGCGAGTTGGTCACGCAGGGCCTTGTAGACCCTGGGATTGCCCTGCACCACCACGGCCCGGTCTAAGAGCCGCCGGGTGATGTAGTCCTGCTTCGTCAGGCCAGAGAGCCGCACAGCGGCGTCAATCTGCTTGTTTTCCTCCGGGGATACCCGGAAGGCCACGGTCTTGTTCCTCCAGCGGTTGTGAGTGTCCAAATTCTTAGCTGACATTACGCTCCCATCCTTTCAAAGTCCAATTTGTCTGCCATTTCCGTCTGCTTGGACGGAAACAGGTGGGCATAGCGATAGGTGATCTCGATACTCTCATGCCCCACACGGTCAGCAATCGCCACAGCGGAGAAGCCCATGTCAATCAGAAGTGAGATGTGCGAATGCCGGAGGTCGTGGATTCTGATACGCTTGACCCCTGCCGACTTCGCCCCTCTGTCCATCTCATGGTGGAGATAGCTTTTCGTGATGGTGAAAATGCGCTCCTTCTTCTTGATACCGTAGAGCATCCCCAGGTAATCCTTCATCTCGTCACAGAGGAAGTTGGGCATTTTAATGGTGCGGTTGCTTTTCTTCGTCTTTGGCGTGGTAATGACGTCCTTGCCGTGGAGCCGCTGATAGGACTTGCTGATTTTCACCGTCCCGGCCTCAAAGTCAAAGTCTGCCGGGGTCAGGGCCAGCAGTTCCCCCTCCCGAATACCACACCAGTAGAGCATTTCAAAGGCGTAGTAGGAAACGGGCTTGTCCATCATGGCATCTGCAAACTTCTGGTACTCCGCTTTCGTCCAGAACAGCATTTCCTTCCGTTCCTCTGACCCCATGTTCCCAGCCTTGGCGGCGGGATTGGAGCGCAGCTCATAGAAGCGGACAGCGTGATTGAAGATGGCGCTAAGCTGGTTGTGCAGGGTTTTGAGGTAGGTAGCCGAGTAGGGCTTGCGCTTCTCGTCCCGGTAGGCCAGCAACTCGTTCTGCCATGCGATCACGTCCTTGGTGGTGATCTCGCTAATCTTCCGCTTGCCAAAGTAGGGCAGAATTTTCTTCTGGATGATGTTCTCCTTGGTCAGCCAGGTGTTCTCCTTGAGCCGGGGTTTCATATCCTTGGTGTAAAGCTCGGTAAAGGCTTCAAAGGTCATATCCAGGTCGCCGGAGGTCTGCATCTGGAAACTGCGCTCCCACTCCTGGGCCTCCCGTTTGGTGGCAAAGCCACGCTTGCACTTCTGTTTGCGCTCCCCCGTCCAGTCCTGATACCGCACCATGACGTACCATGTTCCTCTTGCTTCGTCCTTAAAGACTGGCATTTAGTTCCCTTCCTTTCTGGCCCCGTAGAGCCGTTCGTTGAAATACTGGCGGTTGACCCGCCCTGCGATGGTGATGAAGCCCTTGTCCTTCAATTCTTCGTTGAGCTGCCGGATGAGTTTATAGGCGTAGGGCTTCGATACACCCAGCTCGTCCGCAACTTCTTCCGCCCGGATGAATCTGTTCTCCATATGGATTCCTCCTTTCTTTTGATTTAACGCTATTTGCTTAACGTAGTCCTATTATACTAACTCTATTCCGTTATGTCAAGACCTTCCAACGAGAAAATATAAACAAATTTATTTATTTTTCTCTTGACTGGTCTAAACATATCTGTTATACTTCAAGTGTCCCCATTACATAGATTGGAGTTGGCAGTTATGGCGATTGGTGAACGTATTCGTTTCTTCCGCAACATGAAGGGCATCACACAGAAGTATCTTGGCATGGTGGTGGGTTTCCCGGAACGCTCCGCCGATGTGCGTATGGCACAGTATGAAACCGGGAGCCGCACCCCCAAGGCCGACCTGACAAAGACCCTGGCTGACTTCTTTGATATTTCCCCTGATGCCCTGACCGTCCCTGACATAGATACCGACATCGGCCTGATGCACACCCTCTTTGCTTTGGAGGATATTCGGGGGCTGACTATTGGGGAGATTGACGGCGAGGTTTGTCTGCGTCTGGACAAATCCAAAGGCAAGACCTAT
>JAFZQJ010000014.1 GCA_017620395.1 Clostridia bacterium
AGTTTTGAACGAGATGTTTATCGTTCAGGCAAAACAACAAAACAGCGGTCATACTTGATGTATGACCGCTGTTTTTTGTGAAGCATGGGCGGGAAACAGCCGTTCAAAACCCGACTTATCCCTAATTTGCGCGCCCTTTGGCCGGTCTTTCCGTTTGATTCTCGCTTTTTACTTATCCAGCAGGTCCAGGATGTCCTGGATCGTGCGGACGTCCTCGAGCGCTTCGTCCGGGATGGAGACGGAGAACTCCTCCTCGACGGAGTTGGCGAGCTGCGCGAACTCCAGCGAGTTGAAATGCAGGTCGTCGCGAAGGTCGCTGGCGGGCATTATCTTGTCCTTTTCGATACCTATCTCGTCGATAAGTATCTGCTTGATCTTTTCAAAATTATCCATGGTTACACCTCTGTTCTTACTTTTTATATCTCTTTATCTTGCGGGTAGTGGTCTTCTCGAACTCTTCCCGACGGATAACCCATTTGGTGATGCGCTTGTAGCCGACAAGCGTCTTGTTGACCTTCTCGACGTCCGCGGCGACGAGTTTCTCGACCGCGAAGGCGTTGTCCGGATCGCAGAGGTTCAGGCGCTTGATGCTTTCGTAGTCCGGCACGATCGTGGCGACGATGGCGACGTCCTTCGTTACGGGGTTCTCCTCGCCCTCGACGATGCATTCGAGGATCGAAAGCTCCCTCGTCAGCACGGTCTCCATCTCCTCGGGGGAGATCTTTTTGCCGTTTTTCAGCACGATGACGTTCTTCTCTCTGCCGGTGACGAAGAGCCAGCCCTCCTTGTCGAGGTAGCCCAGGTCGCCGCTGTGGAACCAGCCGTTCTTCATAACGGCGGCGGTCGCTTCAGGATCCTTGTAGTAGCCGAGCATGACGTTGTCGCCCTTGATGCAGATCTCGCCGACTCCGTTTTCGTCGGGGTTGTCGATCTTGATCCTGACTCCCGTGAGCGCGGGGCCGGAGGAGCCGGGGCGGTAAACGTCGCGGTATTCGGAGGTGTTGACGGGCGAGGTCTCGGTCAGTCCGTAGCCGGTGCCGATCGTTACGCCCATGTTGCGGAAGGTCGTCTGCGCGATCGGGAGCAGCGGAGCCGCGCCGCACATAAGGAAGCGCAGTTTGCCGCCGAAAGCCTCGTGCACCTGCTTGAACAGGCGCTTCTCGAGATTCACGCCGACGGCGCCGAGCGCCTTCGTCGCGAGGATGCCCGCGTCGAGCGCCATGGTTCCGCCGCGCTTCTGCTTTATCTTCAGCATTATCTGCGTATAGAAGGTCTCAACGATCAGCGGCACGGCGAAGAACATCGTCGGTTTGACCTCCTGCAGGTCCTTCAGCAGATAGCGGATGCCGCGCGAGAAATAGTTGCAGCAGCCCGCGTAGACCGGCTGCACGAAGCTAAGGCTGCACTGCAGGATGTGGTGCAGCGGCAGGAAGGTAAGGAAGGTGTCGTCCGGCTGCAGGTCGTTTCTCTGGTCCATAGCCCAGATGTCGAAGCATATATTCTTATTCGAGAGCATAACGCCCTTCGCCATTCCGGAGGTCCCGGAGGTGAAAAGCAGCACCGCGAAGGCGTTGCGGTCGATCTTGGCGTCCACGAACTCGCGGTTGCCGGCGAGGATGCCGGTCGCGCCGCGCTGTATAAGCTTCGGCAGGCAGGGGTCGGTCTCCGATTCCTGCATGCAGATATAGGTCACGTCGCCGCGGATCTTGCGCAGTTCCTCCATCTTCGCCTTGACGTCGTTGGAATAGACGACGGCGCTGATGTCGCCCTTCTCGAGCAGCGTCGTGAGCTCTTCTATCGAAAGCTCCCTGTCGAGGTTGCAGACGACGCCGGTGCCGCAGACTACCGCCATCCACGAAAGGCACCATTCGTAGCTGTTCTCGCCGATGACGGCAACGTGCTTGCCCTTCAGACCCAGCTCGATGAACGCCGTTCCGAGCGCGTCGATCTGCGCCTTGAAGTCGCGGAAGGTGATATATCTGAACTTCCCTTCGCCGATACGGATGCCGAAGGCGTTGTTGCCGCCGAATTTGTCGGCGCTGTTCTCGACTATCGCCTTTATGCTTTCCGGCGGCTCGAGGCATTCGGTGTAGAAGCGGTTTTCCTTTATCTCTTTCCTGCGCGCGGCGGGAGCGTAAAACTTATCCTGACCGTACATTTCTTCATCTCCTAAATTGCGGATATGTGCAGGAGCACGTTAGCGCGCTCTCCCTCTTTTATCTCATATTGCAAGCATTATACCAAAGTCGGCCGGAAAAGTAAATACCTTTTTGCATTTTGTGGAGTATTGCACAAAAAACTCACACACGCAGACAAATTATCTTGACAAACCCGTGCTATATGGAGTATGATAGGTGTGTATGTTATGAATATTTTTATATATAATCGGGAAAAAGCGTATTTTCACGTCCGCTCCCGTGATAAAAACTTTCATAAAATCCAAACATTACTGAGCCGGTTTTAATACGGCAACAACAAAAAAGGAGGAACCACAATGCAGTGGCTATACGCTGCGATAGGCTTTGTCGCCGGCGGCGTCATCCTCGGCGTCATCGCGTGGCGGCTGGGCTTCAACTACCGCAAAAAGAGCGCCGAACAGCAGATCGGATACGCCGAAGACGAAGCCAAGCGCATCATCAACGAGGCTTTGAAGACCGCGGAGAGCAAAAAGAAGGAAGCGGTAATCGAGGCTAAGGAAGAGATCATCAGGAACAGAAACGAAGCCGACAGAGAGCTCCGCGAAAGAAGAAGCGAAGTTCAGCGGCAGGAAAAGCGCATCGTCCAGAAGGAAGAGTCCCTTGACAAGAAGATAGAGCAGTTCGAGCGCAAGGAGGAATCCCTCAACGCCAAGCTCGCCAATCTCGACGCCAAGAACGCCGAGGTCGAGCAGGTCAAGAAGGCTCAGCTCGAAATGCTCGAGCGCATCAGCGGCTATTCCACCGATAAGGCGAAGGAATACCTGCTCCAGACTCTCGAAGACAAGCTCGTTCACGAGAAGGCCGTCCGCATCAGCGCGTACGAGGAGAACCTGCGCGACGAGCAGGAATCCCTCGCCCGCGAGGTGCTTTCCGTGGCGGTGCAGAAGATGGCGTCCGACTACGTCGCCGAGACCGCCGTCTCCGTCGTGCCGCTTCCCAACGACGACATGAAGGGCCGCATCATCGGCCGCGAGGGCCGCAACATCCGCGCCATCGAAACGCTGACCGGCGTCGACATCATCATCGACGACACGCCCGAGGCGATAACCATTTCCTGCTTCGAGCCGGTGCGCAGAGAAATCGCGCGCCAGTCGCTCGAGAAGCTCATCTCCGACGGCCGCATCCATCCCGCCCGCATCGAAGAGACGGTCGAGAAGGCGCGCCGCGACGTTGAAGCCACCATCAAGCAGGAGGGCGAGAAGACCGTTATGGACCTCGGCCTCCACGGCATACATCCCGAGATCGTCAAGCTCATCGGCCGTCTGCGCTACCGCACCAGCTACGGCCAGAACGTGCTGAAGCACTCCATCGAGGTCGCCAACATCTCCGCCGCGCTCGCCGCGGAAATGGGCAGCGACGTCATGCTCGCCAAGCGCGCCGGCCTGCTGCATGACATCGGCAAGGCGCTCGACCACGAGTTCGAGGGCTCCCACATCCAGCTCGGCGTCGACTTCGCCAAGAAGCACCGCGAGAGCGACGAGGTCGTCCACGCCATCGCCGCCCACCACGGCGACGTTGAGGCGAAGACCGTCACGGCGTTCATCGTTCAGGCCGCGGACGCCATTTCCGCCGCCAGACCGGGCGCGCGCCGCGAGAACCTCGAGAACTACATAAAGCGTCTTGAACGCCTCGAGGAGCTCACCTCCTCCTTCAAGGGCGTCGAAAAGACCTTCGCCATCCAGGCCGGACGCGAAGTGCGCGTTATGGTACGCCCCGAGGATATCAGCGACGATCAGATGACGCTTCTCGCCCGCGAGATAGCCGCCAAGATCGAGGAAGAGCTGGAGTATCCCGGTCAGATCAAGGTCAACGTCGTGCGCGAAAGCCGCGCCGTCGACTATGCAAAATAATACCCCTCCGGAAAGAGAAGGAGAAGCCGCGTGATAATGCGAGAATGCCCCTTCTGCGGGAACGAGCTTCCCGACAGGAGCCGTGTGTGTATATACTGCGGCGGCACGCTCGGTAACGCCGACGACGCCGGCGCGGCCGCGAGAAAACACCGCCAGATCGTTCTTACGCTGGCGGCGGTTGGCGTATTCGTCGTGCTCGTGACGGTCTTCTCGCTGCTTGCCACCGTCACTTCCGACGGCGGCGACGACGGCGGCAACTTCGTCCCCGGCGGCTACGTTTTCTCGAGTCACACGACAAGCGCGAGCCGGACCGACGAAAGCGGCGACGAAAGCAGCGTCCGAAGCGAGAGCAGCAGGGAAAGCGCCGGCTCGTCCTCTTCGCGCAGAAGAAGGAGCTCGAGCAGCGCCGGAAACGGCGCGGGAAACGACGGAAGCGAAACGGAGACAAGCTCCGCGGACGTTCCGGACAGCAGCTACAGCTCCGAGCCGGATATCCCGTCCTCCTCCGAGGCGCAGCAGGACAGCTCCTCCTCCGCCGAGACCCCGCCGGAAAGCTCCTCCGAGACGCCTCCCGAACCCCCGACGCCGCCCGAATCTTCCGAAAGCGACAGCGGCTTCCAGCCCCCGCCGGACGATTAAACTCAAAAACGAAGCCGCGATGCAGACGCATCGCGGCTTTCTTCATTTATTATTCATTTCACGCCTCCGGCGCGACGTCGAAGACCTCGCCGCAGCGGTAGGCGCCCTTGCGTTTCACGGGGATATACTCGCGCGAGAAGCCCTCGAAAACACCGCCCTTTTCCGTCTCGAAAAGCACGCTCAAGGGGCGCTTTTCCGCTTCCGCTATGACTTCGGCGCGGATGGCGTTCACGAGCGCGATGAGCTTTTCGCTCCGCAGGCGCTTGATCTCCTGCGGCACCTGATCGGGCATCGACGCGGCGCGGGTGCCCTTGCGGCGCGAATACGGGAAGACGTGCAGATCGAGCGGACGCAGCCGCCCGACGAATTCGCAGGTCGCCGCGAATTCCTCCTCCGTCTCGCCGGGGAAGCCGACGATCACGTCGCCGGTGAACTGCACGTTCGGGATCGCGGCGCGTAGCTTTTCCGCCGCCGAGGCGAGAAACTCCGTCGTGTACCGCCTGCCCATACGGGCGAGCGTCGCGTCGCATCCGCTCTGCAGCGAAAGGTGGAAGTGCGGACAGAGGAAGTCCATCTTCCCCGCCGCTTCTATGAATTCGTCGGTCAGCAGGTTAGGGTCTATCGACGAAACGCGCACGCGCTTCGCCTTCCCCTGCTCCCCTATCTTTTTCAGCAGCCCGAGGAAGCTGCCGCCGAAGTCCCTGCCGTAGGCGGACATATTTATTCCGGTCAGCACCAGCTCGTTGTAGCCGCCGTCGGTCAGCGTGGCGATCTCGTCGAGCACCGCATCCTCCGGCTTTGAGCGCACGCGTCCGCGCGCGTAGGGTATTACGCAGTAGGCGCAGAAGTTGTCGCAGCCGTCCTCGATCTTCAGGAAGGCGCGGGAGTGCGCAGGGAACGCTTCTATAAACGAAGAAACGCCGCCGTTGTTCTCGCCGACGAGGACGCTTCTGCCGCCCTTTTTCAAATGCCCGTCGAGCAGGCGGACTATGTCGCGCTGTTCGGTTATCCCGATTATCATATCGGCCTCGGGGAAGGCCGCGGCCGCGTCCTCGCGCGTCTGCGCCATGCAGCCGGTCAGCACTATGACGGCGTCGGGGTTTTCGCGCCGCGCGCGGCGCAGCGCCTTGCCGCTCTTGCCGTCCGCGATCGCGGTGACGGTGCAGGAGTTGATTATGCAAAGCTCCGGCGACTCGCTTACGGCAACGTGTCCCGCCGCGGTGAGCAGCCGGGACATATACGCGCTGTCGTACTGATTCGCCTTGCAGCCGAGAGTGACGATCTTGTACCTCATAAATATCACCGCAAATGATTATACATCTTTTGCGGATATTTTTCAACTGCATCTTGAACGCGGGGACAAAATGCGGTATAATTTTATCATCAGGAGGGCGGAATCACCCGCCCGCGCAAAGGAGGCGCCTACCGTGACAAGAATCAAGATCGCGCTGACGACAATCAACGACGTGAAAGCCTTCGTCGACGCCGTGAGCCGCTGCGACTTCGCAGTCGACCTTTCCGGCGGACGCTACACCGTGGACGGCAAGTCCATCATGGGCATATTCAGCCTCGACCTTTCCCAGCCGCTCGACCTGCTCGCCTACACCGACGATCCGGCGTTCGCGGAAAGCATGGCTCCGTTCGCGGTCGAATAGTGTTAGCGGGGCCGCCGCCGGCATATATATTCTCTGAAACCGAAAGGAGAGGATATATATGTTGAAAAAACTGACGGCGGTATTTCTCTCGCTGCTGCTCGCGAACGCGGGAGTCCCGTTCGCGCAGGCGCGGGATTACCCCGACCTCGCGCTCGACTGCCGCGCCGCGCTGCTGATGGAATACGAGAGCGGCGAGGTGCTTTACGCCCGCGCGGAGCACGAACGGATGCCGATGGCGAGCGTCACGAAGATAATGAGCGTGCTGCTCGCGGCCGAGGCGCTCGAGGCGGGCGAGATCTCGCTCGACGATACCGTTACCGTGAGTACGCACGCGTCCTCGATGGGCGGCAGCCAGATATACCTGCGCGAAAACGAGCAGATGCCGCTGCGCGATATTCTCAAAAGCGTCGTCGTCGCTTCCGCGAATGACGCCTGCGTTGCGCTCGGCGAGCACGTCGCAGGCAGCGAGGACGAGTTCGTCGCGCGTATGAACCGCCGCGCCGCGGAGCTCGGAATGACGGACACGAACTTCGTCAACTGCACGGGGCTCGACGCGGAGGGGCATTACAGCAGCGCCTACGATATCGCGCTGATGAGCCGCGAGCTGCTCGGACACGAGCTTATCTTCGACTATTCGACCATATGGACCGACTCAGTGCGCGGCGGCGAATTCGGGCTGACGAACACAAACAAGCTGATACGCTTTTACCAAGGCGCGAACGGGCTGAAGACCGGCTCCACAGACGGCGCGAAATACTGCGTTTCCGCCGCCGCGAAGCGCGACGGGATGCAGCTGATCGCCGTCGTGCTCGGCAGCTCCTCCGGCACGGCGCGTTTCGACGCCGCGAAGGCGATGCTGAACTACGGCTTCGCGAACTACCGCCTGCTCCCGCTGGAGAAGCCCGAAATACCTCCCGTCGCCGTCAGAGGCGGCGTGAAGGAGCAGGTCGCCGCGGACGCCGTTATTCCGAAAAGCCTGCTCGTCGAAAAGTCCTTTTCAAAACGGCCGGAATGCACGGCAGAGCTCCCCGAATATCTCGAGGCGCCCGTCGAGGCGGGCGACGAGATCGGCGCGCTGATCTGGACCGCGGGCGGCGAGACCGTCTATTCCTCCGGCATATACGCGGCCGAAACGGTCGAGGAACGCGGCTACGGCTTCTGCCTGCTGGAGCTGCTGAAAAAGTTTATAATGCTCTGATATAATTCTCAAAAGCAAAGGATGGTAAAAATGATCAAGACCGACCTTACCTTCATCGGCGATGAAGCGAAAAGACTCATCGAAAGGCTCCGTCCGGAGGGCGACGACGCCGTCGCCACGCTCGAACGCGGCATCGGCAGGGGCAACGGTTTCCTCGGCTGGCAGGAGCTCCCCTTCAACTACGACAGAAACGAGGTACGCCGCATAAAGGCCGCCGCCGAACGCATCAGAGAGCACGCGGAGGTCTTCGTCGTCATCGGCATCGGCGGCTCCTACCTCGGAGCGCGCGCCGTCATCGAGGCGATTAAGGGAACCTACCACAACGAGCTCTGCGAAGGGCCGAAGATCTACTTCGCCGGCAACTCCGTCAGCGCGGACGCGCTCAACGAGCTGCTCGACATATGCCGCGACAAGGATTTCTGCATCAACGTCATCTCCAAATCCGGCACCACGACTGAACCCGGCGTTGCGTTCCGCGCCTTCTTCCGCCTGCTGACGGAGAAGTACGGGACCGCCGCCGACAGGCGCATCTTCGTCACCACCGACAGATCGCGCGGCGCACTGAAGGAGCTGACTAACCGCAAGGGCTGGGAAAGCTTCGTCGTTCCGGACGACGTCGGCGGCAGATTCTCCGTGCTCTCCGCAGTCGGACTGCTCCCGATCGCCGTCGCCGGCTGCGATATCGACGAGCTGCTCCGCGGCGCCGCCGACTCCGCCAACGCGCAGCGTGGCGTCGGCACGCAGGCCGAGGAGTACGCGCTCGCGCGTTACGCGATGCTCAACCTCGGCAAGAGCATTGAGATAATGGTAAGCTACGAGCCGCGGCTGACGATGTTCGCCGAATGGTTCAAGCAGCTTTACGGCGAGAGCGAGGGCAAGGAAGGCAGAGGTCTCTTCCCCGCCGCCTGCGCCTTCTCCACCGACCTGCATTCGATGGGACAGTATATCCAGGACGGCCAGCGCATCATGTTCGAGACCGTCCTGTCGATAGAGAACTCCGCGACCGACTACGACCTCGGCGCGAGCAACGACGGCATCGCCTTCCTCAACGGGAAGAAGGTCTCCTTCGTCAACCGCATGGCGCAGCAGGGCACGATACTCGCCCACTGCGACGGCGGCGTCCCGAACGTAGTCATCCGCGTCGAGAAGCTCGACGAATACAACGTCGGCGCGCTGGTATACTTCTTCGAGAAGGCGTGCGGCATTTCCGCCTACATGCTCGGCGTCAACCCCTTCGACCAGCCCGGCGTGGAAAGCTATAAGAAGAATATGTTCGCGCTGCTCGGCAAGCCCGGTTTCGAGGAGCTTCGTGAAGATTTGAACAAAAGATTGAGAAATTAGGGTGAAACCCCTTGAAAAGCTCCCGATGATAATGTATAATATAATCATCAAGCAACAAAGGAGTGATCCGTTATGATAAGATTGATAGTCGGCAAAAAAGGAAGCGGCAAGACCAAGCGCCTGATCGAGGAGATCAACGCCGCCGAACGCGAGGAGCACGGCCACATCGTATGCATCGAGAAGTCCGCGAAGCTCACCTACGATCTGAAGCCCAACGTCAAGCTGATCGACAGCGACGACTACGGCATCAACGGCTACGACCAGCTTTACGCTTTCATCGCCGGCACCAACGCCGCCAACTACGACACGACCAAGATTTTCGTCGACAACTGCATGAAGATAGGCGGCAAGGACTTCGCCGAGCTCGCCGCGTTCATCGAGCGCCTCGGCGCGCTTTCCGAAGACACCCTCACGCAGTACACGCTGACGATCTCCGCCGACCGCGCCGACATTCCCGCGGAGCTGGAGAGATTCATCGTCTGACGCGGAGCTTCGGCGCCGCCGCAAAACAATATCGTTCAAAACCGTCCGCCGCCGCGGACGGTTTTCTTTTTTCTATTGCCAAACCGTTATTATTCTGTTATAATAGTCCCGTATTTGATATTAACTGCCGCTTGCGGCGGAACGGAGAAGGATATGAGCATCAACCCCTTCAAAAAAGCCGACTTCCTCATCCCGAAGGACGCGGACCTGCAAAAATGGGCGGTCATCGCCTGCGATCAGTACACCTCCGAGCCGGAATACTGGAAAAACGCGCGCGAAGCGCGCGGCGACGCGCCCTCCGCGCTCAACCTCATCCTGCCCGAAGCCGAGCTCGCCGGCGCCGACGTCGCCGAAAAGGCGGGCGAAATACGCCGCCGCTTCAGCGAATACCTCGGCGGCGACCTCATGGCCGAATACCCCGACTGCTACATCTACGTCGAGCGCGGGCTTAAAAACGGAAAGACCCGCTGCGGCATACTCGGCGCGGTAGACCTCGAGCAGTACGAGCCCTCCCGCTACGCGGAAACGCTCGTTCGCGCCTCCGAGGAAACCGTCTTCGAGCGCGTACCACCGCGCGTGACGGTCAGGGAGAAATCCCCCGGCGAGGTCAGTCACCTCGTGATCTTCGCCGACGACGCTGAAAAGCAGCTCATCGAGCCGCTCGCCGCGAAGAAGGCGGAATTCGAGAAGCTCTACGACTTCGACCTGCCGGAGCACGGCGGACACATCGCCGGCTGGAAGGTCTCCGCCGAAGAAGCCGAGCGCATCGACGGCGTTCTCGCCTCGATGGCGGAGAAGAAATACGTCTCCGACAAATACGGCACCGACCCCGACGCCGCGCCGCTGCTGCTCGTCGTCGCCGACGGCAACCATTCCCTCGTCGCCGCGAAGGAGGCGTACGAAAAGCTCAAGGGCAAGCTGACCGACGCCGAGGCCGCGGAGCATCCCGCGCGCTACGCGATGGCGGAGCTGATAAACATACGTTCCGACGCGTTCGAGTTCGAGCCGATATACCGCGTCGTCAAGGGGGTCGACGTCGAGAAGTTCCTCGGCGCGCTCCGCGAAGAGACCTCCGCCGAAGGCGAAGGCCAGAAGGTGCGCTTCTTCCACGCCGGCGGCGAAGGCGAAGCCGTCTTCACCGAGCCCTCCTGCGCCGTCACGGCGGGCACGCTGCAGCGCTTTATCGACAACTATATCGACGACTACGGCGAGGGCAAGTGCGACTACATCCACGGCGAGGAGGAGCTGAAGGCGCTCTGCAAGGAGAACGGGACCGTCGGCTTCATCTTCGACGGCATCTCCAAGGAGGGACTCTTCCGCGACATAATCTCCGGAGGCATCCTGCCGCGCAAGGCGTTCTCGATCGGCGCCGCCGACGACAAGCGCTACTACCTCGAAGCGCGCCGCACGAGCGTTCCTGTCAAGCTCATCACCTCGCACGACGCGGTCGTCGAGGCCGCCGTCGCCTATGACGAAGACCTCTTCTGCAAGTTCAACCTCTTCCACATCAACGTCCGCGGCAAGCGTTCGACCCGCAACCTGATGTACTCCATCGGGCTCGTGATCGCCGGTATCGTCATCGGCGCGCTGCAGGTCGACAGACTGCTGAAATCCGAAACGGGCTTCCAGTTCACCCCGTCGCTGATACTCGCCGCCGGCATGATCGTGCTCGGCGCGTTCTGGGCGCCGCTGATGAACCGCATGATGAAAAAGCAGCTGCTCCTGCACTGGAACACACAGACGCAGCTTCACTCCCTGGTCAACATCATCCGCCTCTCGCCCGAAGGCGCATACGTCTTCAGCGACAACGGCACTGACACGACCGAGACCTATCTGGGTTTCGACCAGATAAGCAAGGTGTATGAGACCGACGATGCGTTCTATATCTACTTCACCTACAACAACGCGGTGCTGCTGAACAAGGCGGATATCGAAAAGGGCTCCGTCGAAGCGGCGCGCGAGCTCTTCATCGAGCGCCTCGGCGGCAAATTCTCGGATAAGTATTTCAAGGGAAAGAACAAGTAACTGACCGATTGAAGATACGGGGCGTTTTTCGCCCCGTATTTTTAATTTTCCGCGGGTTTTTCTATTGACATCCACATAATATTTCTGTATAATATACAGAATGGTATCCGAAACAGGATACCGATATGAAAGAGGATGATACAATGTCAGCGATTCGCACCAAAGAAGGACTCAAAAAGGCTCAGGAAGAGCTCGAGTACCTCATTACCGAAAAACGCAAGGAAGTTACCGAAAAGATCAAGGTCGCCCGCTCCTTCGGAGACCTCTCCGAAAACAGCGAATACGACGAGGCGAAAAACGAGCAGGCCATGGTCGAAGCCAAGATCAAGGAGCTCGAAGCCGCCATCGCCACCGCCGAGATCTTCGAGGAAGAAAATATCAGCGACGACGTCATCACCATCGGCTCCATCGTCAAGGTCACCGACTGCGAGCTGAAGGAAACCGAAGAATATACCATCGTCGGCTCGGCGGAAGCGGATCCCATGGACAACAAGATCTCCGACAGGTCCCCGCTCGGCGCGGCTCTTATGGGGCACAAGGCGGGCGACACCGTCAAGGTCGAGGCGCCCGCGGGCCTGCTGAAGTACAAGATCAAGAGCATCAGCAAGTAAGCGGGCTCTCCGCAACGTCTTCAGCGGCATTCGCAACGACTACCGCATCCGGGCCGCAGGTATTCCCTGCGGCTTGACTTTTTTCACAAGCGAAAGGAAACCCTGTTATGAACGAAAACGAATTTGACCGTTCCGAAATAAACGTCAGCGAGCAGGTCGCCATACGCAGGGCGAAGCTCGCGGAGCTGCAGGCGGCCGGCAAGGACCCCTTCCTCATCACGAGGTTCGACGTCACCCACCACAGCAGCGAGATACGCGACGGCTTCGACGCCCTCGAGGGCAAGACCGTCTCGATCGCCGGCAGAATGATGAGCCGCCGCATAATGGGCAAGGCGTCCTTCTGCCACGTGCAGGACCTCAAGGGGCTGATACAGGTCTACGTCGCCCGCGACTCGATCGGCGAAGAGGCCTACGCCGACTTCAAAAAGGACGACGTCGGCGACATAGTCGGCGTTACCGGCTTCGTCTTCCGCACGAAGACGGGCGAGATAAGCGTACACGCCGAGAGCTTCACGCTGCTGAGCAAGAGTCTGCAGGTGCTGCCCGAGAAGTACCACGGGCTGACGAACACCGACCTGCGCTACCGCCAGCGCTACGTTGACCTCGTGATGAATCAGGACGTGCGCGAGACATTCGTCAAGCGTTCGCGCATCATAAGCGAGATACGCCGCTACCTCGACGCGCAGGGCTTCATCGAGGTAGAAACGCCGATACTCGTCTCCAACGCCGGAGGCGCCGCCGCGAGGCCGTTTGAAACGCACTACAACGCGCTCGACCTCGACGTCAAGCTGCGCATTTCGCTCGAGCTTTACTTAAAGCGCCTCATCGTCGGCGGACTCGAACGCGTCTACGAAATCGGACGCGTCTTCCGCAACGAGGGGCTCGACACGAGGCACAACCCCGAATTCACCCTTATGGAGCTTTATCAGGCCTACACCGACTACCACGGCATGATGGACCTGACCGAGAATATGTTCCGCCACCTCGCCCGCGAGGTCTGCGGAAGCGAAAAGTTCACCTTCGGCGAGCACGAGATCGACTTCTCGCAGCCCTTCGCGCGCATAACGATGCTCGAAGCCGTCAAGAAGTACGCCGGCGTCGACTTCTCCGGGCTCAGCGACGAAGAGGCGAAGAAGATCGCCGACGAGCGTGACGTGCACTACGAGCCGCATCACAAGAGGGGCGACATCCTCAACATCTTCTTCGACGAGTTCGTCGAGGAGCATCTGATACAGCCCGTCTTCGTCATGGACCACCCGATCGAGATATCGCCGCTGACGAAGCGCAAGCCCGGCGCGCCCGACTACGTCGAACGCTTCGAGCTCTACGTCAACGGCTGGGAGATGTGCAACGCCTACTCCGAGCTGAACGACCCGATCGACCAGCGCGAGCGCTTCAGGGCGCAGGACTCCCTCGCCGCCGCCGGCGACGCCGAGGCGAACCACACCGACGAGGACTTCCTCAACGCGCTTGAGCTCGGTATGCCCCCCACCGGCGGCATCGGCTACGGCATCGACCGTCTCACCATGCTGCTGACGGACAGCCCCTCCATCCGTGACGTCCTCTTCTTCCCGACGATGAAGCCGCTCGACCAGCAGAACAGGAGCGAAACCGCCGGCTCCGAAGCGAACGAAGCCGCTCCCGCGATCGAGGGAGCGCCGATCATTTCCGCCGAGAAGCCCGACTTCTCCAACGTCGTGATCGAGCCGCTGTTTGAGGATTTCGTCGACTTTGAGACCTTCTCGAAGAGCGATTTCCGCGCCGTGAAGGTGCTGGAATGCGAGGCGGTGCCGAAGAGCAAGAAGCTGCTGAAGTTCACCCTCGACGACGGCACCGGCGCTCCGCGCACGATACTCAGCGGCATACACGCCTTCTACGAGCCGGAGCAGCTTATCGGCAAGACCTGCATCGCGATAGTCAACCTGCCGCCCCGCCCGATGATGGGCATCGAGAGCTGCGGCATGCTCATCAGCGCTGTCCACAAGGAGGGCGAGGAGGAGAAGCTGCATCTGCTCCAGGTCGACCCACACATCCCCGCCGGCGCGAAGCTGTATTGACTCCGCGCTCCCGACATATCCAAAAGGTGATACTTATGAAAAAGGATATCGTGCTCCTTGACGGAGCGGTAGGAACAAGTCTCTGGGAAAAGGCCGACAAATACGGCTTCCCGAAAAAACCCGTATGGACTTATAATATAGAGCATCCGGAGATAGTCAAAGAGCTGGCCGCGGAATACCTCGACGCCGGCTCGCAGATCATTCTCGCCAACACCTTCGGCGCGAACGGTCCCGCCGTCAAGCGTTCGTCCGCTTACACGACGCCGGAGATCGTCAAGGCGGGAGTGCGCCTCGCGCGCGAAGCCGTCGGCGGCAAAGCCGAGGTCTCGCTCTCCGTCGGGCCGCTTTCCGCGCTGCTCGAGCCGTACGGCGAGCTTTCCGAAACCGAGTGCCGCGAGATATACGAGGAGCATATCGGCTCCGGCATGGAGGAAAAGCCGGACAGCATCATGATACAGACCTTTATGGATCTGGAAATGATGCGCATCGCTACGACCGTCGCGAAGCAGTATAACGTACCCGTCTACTGCACGATGACCTTCGAGAAGGTCGGCCGCACGATAATGGGCAACACCGTTCAGCAGGTCATCGACGTCCTGACGCCCCTCGGCATTGACGCAATCGGTATGAACTGCTCGCTCGGGCCCGACCTCGCGCTGCCGGTCATACGCGAATTCGCGGAGAAGACCGACCTGCCGCTCGTCTTCAAGCCCAACGCGGGCAAGCCGATCTCCGCTTCCGACGGGAGCTCCGCCGCCGAGTACGACGCGGCGACCTTCGTGCGCGAGGTCGAGCCCGCGCTCGAATACGTCAGCTACGTCGGCGGCTGCTGCGGCAGCAACCCGTCCTATATCCGCGCCCTGCGCGAGATCCTGTAAAGCGAAAACCCCCGTCCCGTCCAACGCGAAAGGAGCTGATAAACGTGCCTCAACAGTATTTCCTTTACTATACCGTTTCCAACGTGATATGCGCGATAATCTTCGGCATCATGCTGGCGCACGATCTTGCCAGCATCGACCGTCAGGAAAAGCAGATCAAGTTCGACAGAGCGCTTATAGCGTTCATGCTCTACTTCGTCTCCGACTCGGTCTGGGCGGGAGTCGACTCCGGAATTATTCCGAAGACGCACTTCTCGGTCTTCGTGACCAACTTCGCCAACTGCCTTATCATGGCGGCGATGACTTACCTGTGGCTGCGCTTCGTCATGGCGGTCGAGGAGGTCGTCGACAGAGACAGACGCGGAACCATATTCGGCATTATGCTCCCCCTGATCCTGTCCACCGCCGCGCTTATCGCGACCTATATCGCCGCGCCTCAGGTGCTGATAGACGAGAACCTCGAAACCATGCCCGCGTTCGATATCTTCCTCGTCGCGGTGCCGTTCATCTACATAGTCGTGGTCATAGTCTTCTCGGTACGGAAGATAAAGATCGAGGATAACCCGATCGAAATGAAAAAGCACGTATCCGTCGGTTTCTTCCCGCTGATAGTCATCGCGGGCAGCGCCGTGCAACTGCTGGCGCTGACGACCACCCCGATATTCTGCTTCGCCTGCGCGATACTCATGCTGGTATTCTACATCCAGCAGATGGACGAGCGCATCTCCACCGACCCGCTGACGCAGCTCAACAACCGCGGGCAGCTGCTCCGCTACGTTTCGCAGCCGAACCTCCGCAAGGAGGGGCGCAGGACCTACGTCATGATGCTCGATATAAACGACTTCAAGGGCATCAACGACACCTACGGTCACGCCGAAGGCGACCGCGCGCTGAGGATAATTTCCGACGCGCTCCGCAACGCCACGCAGCGCTATAACTTCCCACTTTTCCTCGGGCGCTACGGCGGCGACGAATTCATACTCATCATGCACCCCGGCTCAGAGAAGGACATCGAGAACCTCCCCGCCGAGATACGCGCTCAGATCGAGCTCGGCTCCGCCGTGCAGAATATTCCGTACAACATCAGCGTCGGGATCGGCTTCGACGAGCTGCGCGCCGGCGGCGACACCTTCCAGCAGTGCCAGCAGCGCGCCGACCACAAGCTCTATCTCGATAAGGAATACACAAAGCTCGAGAGCGGCTCTCTTGCAAGACAGAGATAACCCCGCGCGCCGGACGCCGTAACGCATTCTTCAACGGCAACGGCGAATTGTAATATTATCCCGTTTTCCGAGTCTCTTAAAGGAACGGAGGAACTCGAGATATGATTTTCAGAAACGGAATCAATACGAATATAAGAGCGCGCGGGCGCACGGCGCTGTTTTTCATTTTGATAACCGCGCTGACGTTTTCGCTCGTACTGTCGCTCGGCGTGCTTTCATACAGCGGGAAGATAATAGACCGCTGCAACGACGCGTACCGCTCCGTAGGATTGCTCGAATACATGGGCGGAGACTACCCCGACGAAAACGCTGCCGATCCTTTCGCAAGGGCGGCCGCCGAAAACGTCGGGGCGTTTTTCGGCAAGCTGCCGGAGGGCGTCGAGGACTGGACGGAAACGCGCTCGGACATAGTCTTCGCGGACGGCTTCACGAACAAGAGCACGTCGTCGAAATACGCCGATTACGGAGTCGTCGTGCTCAGCGGCATCGGCAATCCGGTCTATCGCGAGGTATATAACTTCATACCCATTGCGGACGTGCCGCGCGAGCTCTTCGGCTACGAGGGCGAATTCGAGGTCGTTCAGGATCGCGACTATATCAGCAGAGCTTATATACTGACGGAAAACGGCGAAGAATACCCACTTGACGAAAACAATTGTCAATATGACGAGAATTTCAATCTCGTCGGCGTCATCATTCCGCGCGAGGACAAAAGCGCGATCTCATACTACTCCGCGCGCGTCAGCGAGGTGCTTTACGCCGCCGACTTCAAGGAGAACAGACTCGTCAACCTCATCCCCGGCGAGCTCGATTTCATCCCCGAGAAGGGCAAAAGCTATATCGCGCACGGCGTCTTCCTGCCGAAAAACTCGGTTGAGCCGTATAACGGCATCGCGAGCTTCGAGGTCGTTTCGATTAAGGGATACGACGGCTCGCCGTTCGCGCTCCGCGACGGCACGGAACCGGCGATCTTCGCGCAGACCGCGGAGCTCTATAACACACTCAACAACTGTCTTGTGCTCGACAGCGCCGACGACGTGAACGACCTTTACGAGTTCCATCAGGGGCTCGTCTACGCGGAGCGCGGCGAGATCCCCTCGCCCGAAGACAGGGACTCGTGTATAATCACACCGAATATCGCTTACGCCCTCGACCTTTCGCCCGGCGGCGAGATACACGTCACGCTGCTGACCTCTGCGGAGGATTCGCGCTATGATCTCGACGTCGCGCCGGTACAAAAGACGCTGCGCGTGGCGGGGATAACCAACTGGTCGGACGATTTCTCCGGCAGGATATGGGCGGTCGGCGACGGCTTCGGCTCGCCGCTTTTCGGCTACCGTCTCGGCACGCTGCGGCTCGACAACGCCTCCGCGCAGGAGACGGCGGAACGCATCTCCGCTTCCCTGCCCTCCGGCGTGCGCCTGACGGTCTACGATCAGGGCTACTCCGACGCGGTCAGGCCGCTCGAATCGATTATAGCGACCGCCGCCGACGTAGCCGTCGTATGCTCCGTAGGCGCGGTAACGGTGTTGCTTTTCTTCGCCTTTCTCTTCGTCGGAAGACAGGACGGAAACGTGAAGATAATGGTCTCGCTCGGGACGCCGCGCCGCTCCGTGGCCGCGTGGCTGCTCTCCGGCGCGCTGCTGATAACCGCGTCCGCTTCCCTGCTCGGCGCGGCCGCGGGACACTTCACGCTGCCGGTCATATACTCCGCCGTGACGCGAACGGCGTTATCCGGCGCGGATTCTCCCCTGCTTTACAGCGAAACCGCGATAGGCGTAAGGAAAACCGTCGAACTTTCCGCGCCGCGCTCCGTTCTCCCGACGCTCGCGGCATGGGCGGGTATGATGCTGCTCTCGCTTGCGTTCTGTCTGATATTCATGCGGCGCGCCTACCGCGCGGGAACATTCGACCGCGGCAGCAGCCGCGTGCGCGTTCCGAGCGGCCGCACTTCAGCCGCCGGACGCGGAAGCATCCGCTTCGCGGCGCTCTCGATTAAACGCGGCGGTATGCGTTCGCTTATCGTTCCCGCGGTCGCCGCGGTGCTGACCGTCACGGTCGTTTTCCTCTCCGGCATGTATCAGGGCTGGCGAAACGAGCTCGACGCCGCCTATAACGGTATGACGATCACCGGAAACGCCGTAAGCACGAACGGCCGCTGGTACTCCGGACTCATCATTTCTCCCGAAAACGTCCGCTCTCTGCTCGCGCTCGACAACGTCGACGGCGTTTACGTTTCAAAACCGTTCCGCTACTGGATACCCTCCGAGGAGCCGCCGTTTTCCCACACCTCCTTCGGCATAGAGCAGCGCGAGGACTGGATCGCGACGCAGCCGGATATAACCGCGGTGAACGCCCTCGCGGGTGCGAAGGATTTCTACTACTCCGAGCCGGTCGTCGAATGGCTCGACGGCTGGGACGAAAGCTTCCTCGCCGACGATAAGTACGAGCCGTTCCTGTCGCATTACCGAAGCGGGCCGAAGAAGGCAGTCGCCGAAACGGGCGAGGTCGTCTATGAATTCGACGACTACACCATCCCCGCAGTCGTCGGCGACGGCTTCGCGAAGGCGCACGGGCTCAAAGCCGGCGACGATTTCAGCGTGACCTTCCTCGAGGACGCCTTCGGATACCGCTCCGAGCTCGGCCAGTCGCTGAAGGTCGTCGGTATATACAAGCAGACGGGCAGGGCGCAGATATACGTTCCGCTCGCGTGGGCGCTGCCGCCGGACGCGCTTTTCGGCGAATACGACCCTGAGGAGCATCCCGGGCCGAGCTACAGCTACTACAACTACTACACGCCGCCCGCGAACTACGATCCGCTGGACTACTATTACTACTCGCAGATAACCCTCTCGACCTGCCGCTTCACCTTCACCTCCGCGAGCGGACTCGACGAGGTCAGAAAAACGCTTTATGACGCCGGCTTCAGCCGCGTCGGCAAGCTCGGGCGGATACGCCTGACGCTCGTGCTCAACGACGCCGGCTTCGTCCGGCTGACCGAGACGCTCGGCAGATACGTTACGACCGGCACGGTCATGATGGCGGTCATCGCGGCGCTTGTCGCCGTGTGCGGATTCGTCATTTCGTGGCTGCTGATAAACGGCAGGAAGCAGGAGTTCGCGCTGATGCGCGGCTTCGGCGCGAACGGAAAACGCATATTCTCATCCTTCTTCTTCGAGCAGGCGCTGCTCTGCGGCGCGGGCACGCTTATCGGAGCCGCCGCGATCCCCGTTTTCAACGCGGGAGGTTGGCTCCCGCCGGCAGCCGCGGCGGCGTTCGCCGTATGCTATCTCGCCGGCTGCGCCGTTTCGGTGCGTATGATCGGCAAAACGAAGCTTATGGGGCTTCTGTCTTCAAAGGAGTAGATGAAATGAGCATTATCGAACTTAACGACGTCAGATATTCATATAAAAACAAATACCGCACCGTAGACGCGATCAACGGTATCTCCTGCGGTTTCGACTCGGGCAAGGTCTACGCGCTTATGGGGCGCTCCGGCAGCGGAAAAACCACTCTGCTTTCGCTCATCGCGGGCCTCGATCTGCCGACGTCCGGACAGATCGTATGCGACGGCGTGCCGACGTCCGAGGCCGACCTCGAGAAGTACCGCCGAGAAAAGGTCTCCGTCATATATCAAGACTTCCGGCTTTTCCCTCTGCTGACGGTATCGGAGAACGTAATGTATCCGATGGAGCTGCGCGGAATGAAGCCCGCCGAGGCGAAGGAGCGCGCGGCTGAGCTCGTCGAAAGCGTCGGGCTTCCCGCGGACGTGCTCGACCGCTTCCCCGCGATGCTTTCCGGCGGCGAGCAGCAGCGCGTCGCGATAGCCCGCGCGCTCGGCATGGAAACGAAGGTGCTTCTCGCTGACGAGCCGACCGGCAATCTCGACGAGGACAACAGCGCCAAGATATTCGAGCTGCTCCGTTCGCTCGCGCACGACCGCGGCTACTGCGTCGTAATAGTCACACACGACGAGGCGATCGGCAGGAAAGCCGACGTGACCATCCGCATCCGCGACGGAGTCATCGCGGAATAAACGTAATAATCTTCGTTCCCGAAAGGAGCAAACAAATATGAAATATGACGTGATAATCATCGGAGCGGGACCGGGCGGCATATTCTCCGCCTACGAGCTGGTAAAGAACGCCCCGGAGCTGAAGGTCGCCGTCTTCGAGGCGGGCAACGTGCTCAGCAAGCGCCGCTGCCCCATCGACGGCGACAAGGTCAAGACCTGCGTGAGATGCCAGAACTGCTCGATAATGAGCGGATTCGGCGGCGCGGGCGCCTTCTCCGACGGCAAGTATAACATCACCAACGACTTCGGCGGCACGCTGCACGAGTATATCGGCAAGGAGAAGGCCATCGAACTGATGAAGTACGTCGACGGCATCAACCTCGCCTACGGCGGCGAAGGCACGAAGCTCTACTCCACCGCGAATACGCAGCTGAAAAAGATATGCGCCCAGAACGAGCTGAAGCTGCTCGACGCCTCCGTCCGCCACCTCGGCACGGACGTCAACTATAAGGTTCTGGAAAACCTCTATAAGTATCTCGACGAGCGCGTCGACTTCTACTTCAAAACGCCGGTCGAGCACATCGAAGCCGCGGACGGCGGTTTCCGCGTGACGACCGCGGACAAAGAGTTCGAGTGCGGCCGCTGCATAGTCTCCGTCGGCAGAAGCGGCAGCAAGTGGATGGAGCAGGTCTGCCGCGAGCTCGATATCCCCACGATGTCCAACCGCGTCGACATCGGCGTCCGCGTGGAGCTGCCCGCGACGCTGTTTTCGCATATCACAGACGACCTCTACGAAAGCAAGATCGTCTACCGCACCGAGAAATACGAGGATAAAGTCCGCACCTTCTGCATGAATCCGCACGGCATAGTCGTCACCGAGAACACCAACGGCATAGTGACGGTAAACGGTCACAGCTTCAACGATCCCGCCAAGCAGACGGAGAATACCAACTTCGCGCTGCTCGTTTCAAAGCATTTCACCGACCCGTTCAGAGACAGCAACGGCTACGGCGAATCGATTGCGCGCCTCTCGAATATGCTCGGCGGCGGCGTTATAGTCCAGCGGCTCGGCGACCTGATGCGCGGCAGGCGCAGCAAGCAGAAGCGCATCGACGAATGCTTCGTCACGCCGACGCTGAAGGCTGAGCCCGGCGACCTCGGGCTCGTGCTCCCCAAACGCATACTCGACGGCGTTATCGAGATGCTCTTCGCGCTCGACAAGATCGCGCCCGGCACCGCGAACGACGACACGCTCCTCTACGGAGTCGAGGTCAAGTTCTACAACATGGAGGTCGAGCTGAACGAGAAGCTCGAAACGAAATACGACGGCCTCTATATAATCGGCGACGGCAGCGGCGTCACCCACTCGCTTTCGCACGCATCCGCCAGCGGCGTCTTCGTCGCGCGGGAGATACTCGAGAAGGTCAAAAACTGAATCACGGCGTCAAAAAAAGCACCCCTCAAGAGACACTTCATAAGGATGTTGCCTTGAGGAGGCATCACCCGGCTCAAAAGGATATGAAACAGGCGTGACCATTGCGGTCACGCCTGTTTTGACGCTTGGTTTTTGTGGGGCAAATCCGATGCTCGTTATAACTTCGGACAACAGAAGGCCTGTTCGGCAAACCGGAATTTGTTGATATTTGTTTCCTATGCCCAGATCGCCATCGCCAAAGTGCCGACAACGATCAGAATCAACCCGGCAAGCGCCTTTCTGCTCAACTTTTCTTTGAATACGAAATAGGAAAAAGCGACGGAAACGATAATGCTGAGCTTATCGATCGGTACGACAACGCTGACGACTCCGTTCTGTATGGAGTAATAGTAACAGAGCCATGATGCGCCTGTGGCAATCCCGGACAGAGCTATGAATACAAGTTCTTTGGAATCAGTATTTTTCAGTTCAGCACCTTTGCCTTTAACGAAGACGATCAGCCAAGCCATAACAAGAACAACACCTGTACGGATCGCCGTCCCGAGATTTGATTCTACATCCGTTATGCCGATCTTTCCCAGAATAGAGGTCAGGGCAGCAAAAACAGCGGAACCGATTGCGTAGGGCAGCCACGTGCGCTTTGTGTCCTTTGCTTCAGTTTTCTTCTTTTCGATCATCAGAAACACGCCTGCCGCAAGAAGTGCAGTACCGATCAGCTTGACCACCAGATGTTCTGTCTCACTGAAAAGGATGATTGCGATAAGCACTGTCAGAACCGTGCTGGATTTATCGACGGGAACGACCTTGTTCACATCGCCGACGGACAGGGCTTTAAAATAGCAGATCCACGAGGCTCCTGTCGCAAGGCCGGACAGAATTAAGAAGATAATAGATTTTGCCGATATTTCCGTGATTGTTCCAGCAGAGCCAACGATAAACACCATGATCCAGGCAAAAAGGAGTACAACGACCGTCCGCAGAGCAGTCGCCACGTTTGAATCAGTCTTTTTGATCCCGCATTTCGCAAGTATCGCCGTAAGTCCGGCAAAGAGCGCGGACAAAGCCGCCATGATCAGCCACATATCTTCCCCTTATTCATTGTCATATATTCTGGTAATTCTCGTCCATCAATTATCTCTAAGATAAATCCCGATTTGTTTCGATCATTGTACCATTGCTGCCTAGCGCGGTCAATTATCTCGTGTTCAAACGTGAAGGAGGCACTTCCTTACGAAGTGTCTCCCTCGCGGGGTGCTTTTTTGCGTATATCCGGCGTTCTATTTTTTTAACGCGGCGTAGCGTTTCACTATGCCGACCAGCGTGCAGACGGCGGCGTCCATGCCCTCGACCGTGGCGTGCTCGTAGGGGCCGTGGAAGGCGTTTCCGCCGGTGCCGAGGTTCGGGCACGGCAGGCCCATGAAGGAGAGGCGCGCGCCGTCCGTGCCGCCGCGGACGGGCTTGCGGACCGGCGTCATACCGCCCTCCGCTATCGCCGCTTCAGCGTTCTCGACCAGGTGCATGCACGGCTCGATGCGCTCGCGCATATTGCGGTATTGCTCGCGGACGGTCAGCTTGACCGTTCCCTCGCCGTAGCGGGCGTTCATATCGGCGGCTATACTTTCAAGCGTTTTCACGCGGGCGGCGAAAGAAGCCGCGTCGTGATCGCGGATTATGTACTGCAGCACGGCGGACGAAACGTCGCCCTGCATATCGGTCAGGTGCCAGAAGCCCTCGTAGCCCTCGGTATCCGCCGGCGTCTGCCCCTTCGGCAGCGCGGCGTTGAACTCCGTAGCGAGCAGCGCGGCGTTGACCATAACGTTCTTCGCCGTGCCGGGATGCACGCTCTTGCCGGTGAAGACGGCCTTCGCCGCGGCGGCGTTGAAATTCTCGAACTCGATGCAGTTCTCCATATCGCCGTCCGCGGTGTAGGCGAAGTCCGCGCCGAAGCCCTCGACGTCGAAGTGATCCGGCCCTCTGCCGACCTCTTCGTCCGGCGTGAAGCCGATGCAGATCTTCCCGTGCGGGATATTCTCTTTCAAAACGCGCTCGGCGAGCGTCATTATTTCGGCGGCTCCCGCCTTGTCGTCAGCGCCGAGCAGCGTCGTTCCGTCAGTCGTGATCAGCGTGCGCCCCGCCAGCCCTTTCAGGTGCGGGAAGTCGCGGACGGAAAGCGTCAGTCCGTTCCCTATCGCGACGTCGCCGCCGTCGTAGTCCTCCCACACGCGCGGGCGGACGTTTTCGCCGGAAGCGTCCGGCGAGGTGTCCATATGCGCGATGAAGCCGATCGCGGGCGCGTTTTCACAGCCGGCGGAGGCGGGTATTTCGCCGTAAACGTAACAATACTCGCTTATGCGCACGTTTGAAACGCCGAGCGCGATAAGCTCGTCGCGCAGCGCCTCCGCAAGCTTGAACTGCCGCGCGGTCGAGGGCGACGTTTCGCTGTCCTCGTCGCTCGTCGTGTGGTATTTGACGTATTCCAGCAGCCGCTTCGCCGCGGCGCTCTCTTCAACTTTTCTGCTCATAGCAACCTCTTTATGCGTAGAATTGTCAGCCGGTTTCTATCTTGGCGAAAACCGCATACGTTTATATGACGACCTTGCTTTCCGTTTCTTTCAACTTTTTGCTCTTTATATAACACGCCATACCGAAAAGCGTAAGCGTTATAATGATACCGACAGACAGAGCCATTAAAGCGAGCAAATCTCCTTCCGGATCTTCTCTTATACCATTTGTTATATTGTATAACAAATAGGAGAGCTGAATTGCAATAGTGTTCGACAATAATAAATTCAAAAACAAAATTATAAGCCCCGATAGTTTTTCCGAAAAACGAAAATCGGCATAAGCAAGTGCAAACAGACCGACAAGCAGAAATATCCATGCGCCTGCACCGAGAAAATGGAATGCCGCACCTATCGCAACTAATAAATAGTTCATCAGAATAAGAGATACTATTTTCAGATATGCTTTCATAAACTCACCTGCTTTCAAATAATCCTTTCGCGGAGCGGTCAGATCTTCTCCAGCTTGTCGGCGATATTGTCGAGCCAGTCGCCCTCGAAAAGCTCTATCGCGCCCTTGTCGCAGGCGGCGGCGAGCTTCGGGTTTATCGGAATGCGCGAAACGGTGTCGACGCCGAGCTTCTTCGCGGTTTCGTCAATGCGGCTCTCGCCGAAGATGCTGTGTTTTCCGTGGCAGTCGGGGCATTCGAAGTAGGACATATTCTCAACGACGCCGAGCACGGGGACGTTGAGCAGGCCGGCCATCTTGACCGCCTTCTCGACGATCATTCCGACCAGCTCCTGCGGCGAAGTGACGACGATAATGCCGTCGACGGGCAGCGACTGAAACACCGTCAGCGGCACGTCGCCCGTTCCGGGAGGCATATCGACGAACATAAAGTCCACGTCGCCCCAGACGACGTCCGACCAGAACTGCTTGACTATGCCCGCGATGACGGGACCGCGCCAGACGACGGGGTCGCTGTCGTTCTCAAGCAGCAGGTTGACGGACATAACTTTAACGCCCGTAGCGGACTCGGCGGGATAGAGGCCGTTTTCGTCGCCCTGCGCCCTGCCCTTTATGCCGAAGGTCTTAGGTATCGAGGGGCCGGTAACGTCGGCGTCGAGGATGCCGACCTGATAATCGCGGCGCTTCATTACCGTCGCGAGCAGGGACGTTACCAGCGATTTGCCGACGCCGCCCTTGCCGCTGACGATACCGACGACCTTTTTGACTTCGGAAAGGTCGTTGAGTTTTTCTTTCAGATCCTGCGGCTCCTGCCTTGACGCGCAGTTGCTCGCGCAGGTGGAACAATCGTGTGTGCATTCGCTCATTGCGGTTTACCTCCGGTATGCTTTATATTCTGTAACTTATACAGTTTACCACCTTTTTGCCGAAAACGCAACAGCGGAGCGCGGTTTTGTGTATTTTGTCCATTTGCGGAGCGGATATTAAATTAAATTATACGCCTCAGCGGGTTGCAGTTTCGCGTTTCTTGGGTTATAATACGGTTGTGTAAAATAATTCCCACGGAGGAAATCTTATGAGCAAGAACGAAAGAGTTCCCATAGACAGCGTCGAGGCGCTGGAGGCAGCGATAGCGCGTATCAGAGAAGCGCAGCGCGTCTTCTCGGCCTACACGCAGGAGCAGGTCGACAGGATATTCGCCGCCGCCGCTTCCGCCGCGAACAAGGCGCGGCTGCCGCTCGCGAAGCAGGCGGTCGCGGAGACCGGAATGGGCGTCGTTGAAGACAAGGTCATCAAAAACAATTACGCCGCCGAATACATCTATAACGCATATAAGGACACCCGTACCTGCGGCGTTATCGAGCGCGACCCCGCCTTCGGGATCACGCGCGTCGCCGAGCCGCTCGGCGTCGTCGCCGCGGTCATCCCCACCACGAATCCGACCTCGACGGCGATTTTCAAATGCCTGATCGCGCTGAAAACGCGCAACGCGATAATCATCAGCCCGCATCCGCGCGCGAAGAACTGCACTGCCGAGGCGGCGCGCCTCATCCGCGAAGCCGCGGAAGCCGCCGGCGCTCCGAAGGGCGTCATCGACTGGATCGACGCGCCGAGTCTGGATATGACCAACCTGCTGATGAAGGAGGCGGACATCATCCTCGCCACCGGCGGCCCCGGAATGGTCAAGGCGGCGTATTCCTCCGGCAAGCCCGCGATCGGAGTCGGCGCCGGAAACACACCCGCGGTCATCGACGAGAGCGCGGACGTTATCCTCGCGGTCAATTCCATCATCCACTCAAAGACCTTCGACAACGGAATGATCTGCGCCTCCGAGCAGTCGGTCATCGTTCACAAAAAGGTCTACACCGCGGTCAAGGATGAATTCGCGCGCCGCGGCTGCTACTTCCTCAAGGGCGGCGAGCTCGAAAAGGTCAGAAAGACGATCATCATCAACGGCTCGCTGAACGCCAAAATCGTCGGACAGAGCGCCTTCACGATCGCATCTCTCGCCGGAGTCAAGGTGCCGGAGGGCGCGAAAATACTCATAGGCGAGGTCGAAAGCGTCGAGCTTTCGGAAGAATTCGCGCACGAAAAGCTCTCGCCGGTGCTCGCGATGTATAAGGCGGAAAACCTCGAGGACGCCTTCGCGAAGGCGGAACGCCTCATCGCCGACGGCGGCTACGGCCACACCTCCTCGATCTATCTCGACGAAACCGCCTGCCGCGACCGGCTCGACGCCTTCGCTGCGAGGATGAAGACCTGCCGCGTGCTCGTCAACACCCCCTCCTCGCACGGCGGGATCGGCGACCTTTACAACTTCAAGCTCGCGCCTTCGCTTACGCTCGGATGCGGCTCCTGGGGCGGCAACAGCGTCAGCGAAAACGTCGGCGTCAAGCACCTGCTGAATATCAAGACCGTCGCCGAAAGGAGAGAGAATATGCTTTGGTTCAGAGCTCCCGAAAAGGTTTATATCAAAAAAGGCTGCACGCCCGTCGCGCTTGACGAGCTCAAAAACACGCTCGGCAGAAAGCGCGCCTTCATCGTGACCGACGCTTTCCTCTACGAGCACGGCTTCACCAAACCCGTGACCGACAAGCTCGACGAGCTCGGCCTTGCGCACGCGACCTTCTTCAACGTCGCGCCCGATCCGACACTCGCGAGCGCAAAGGAGGGCGCCGCGCAGATGAGCGCCTTCAAGCCCGACTGCATAATCGCGATCGGCGGCGGCTCCGCGATGGACGCCGCTAAGATAATGTGGGTGCTCTACGAGCATCCGGAAGCCGACTTCATGGATATGGCGATGCGCTTCATCGACATACGCAAGCGCGTTTACACCTTCCCGAAGATGGGCGAAAAGGCGTATTTCATCGCGATCCCGACCTCCGCAGGCACCGGCTCCGAGGTCACTCCCTTCGCCGTCATCACCGACGAAACGACGGGAGTCAAATACCCGCTCGCGGACTATGAACTGCTGCCGAATATGGCGATAATCGACACCGATTTCCACATGAGCGCTCCTAAGGGACTGACCGCCGCCTCCGGCATCGACGCGGTCACGCACGCGCTCGAGGCGTACGCCTCCGTTATGGCGACCGACTACACGGACGGCCTTGCGAAGCAGGCGCTGCAGGTCATATTCAAGTACCTGCCCCGCGCTTACGACGACGGGCAGAACGACGTAGAGGCCCGCGAAAAGATGGCCAACGCCGCGACGATGGCGGGAATGGCGTTCGCCAACGCCTTCCTCGGCGTATGCCATTCGATGGCGCACAAGCTCGGCGCGTTCCACCATATCGCGCACGGCGTCGCAAACGCGCTGATGATAGAAGAGGTGCTCCGCTTCAACTCCGCCGAGGCGCCCGCGAAGATGGGCACCTTCCCGCAGTACGGGCACCCGCACGCGCTCGCGCGTTACGCCGAGATCGCCGACGCGCTCGGGCTCGGCGGCAGTAACGACTCCGAAAAGCTCGAGAACCTCATCGCCGCTGTCAACGCCCTCAAAGCGAGAGTCGGGATCAAGCCGACCATCAGGGATTACGGCATTGACGAAAAGGACTTCCTCGACCGGCTCGACGAGATGACCGAGCAGGCGTTCGACGACCAGTGCACCGGCGCCAACCCCCGCTATCCGCTCATGAGCGAGATAAAGCAGATGTACCTCAACGCCTATTACGGCAGGCACTTCACCGAAAAAGAAACCCCCGGCGCGAAGAAGCCCGCGCGCCGCGCCAAAGCGTAAAGGAGGAGCGTATGAACCTTAACGAGATCATCGCAGTCAGAAAAAACAAGACGGTCTACCGCGACGGCGACCGCTGCTTAAAGGTCTTCGACAGCGACTTTTCCAAAGCCGACATCCTCAACGAGGCGCTCAACCAGGCGCGCGTCGAGGAGACCGGACTGAATATACCGAAGGTGCTCGAGGTTACGGTCATCGACGGCAAATGGGCGATCGTTTCGCAGTTCATCGAGGGCAAAACGCTCGCGCAGCTTATGGACGAACACCCTGATAAGGAGGACGAATACCTCGCGCTTTTCGTCGACCTCCAGCTCAAAATGCACGCGCAGACCTGCCCGCTGCTCAATAAGCTGCAAGACAAGATGAACCGCAAGATAAGCGAGACCGACCTTTCCGCGACGGTGCGCTACGAGCTTCACACGCGCCTTGAGGCGATGCCGAAGCACAAGAAGCTCTGTCACGGCGACTTCCGCCCCTCCAATATCATCATCACGCCGGAGGGCGAGCCGTATATCCTCGACTGGTCGCACGCCACGCAGGGCAACGCCTCCGCCGACGCGGCGCGGACGTACCTGCTCTTCTGCCTGAAAGGGCAGGATGCGCTCGCGGAGAAGTATATGCGCCTTTTCTGCGATAAGAGCGACACCGCAAGGCAGTACGTTCAGAAATGGCTGCCCATCGTCGCCGCTTCGCAGAGCGTCAAGGGCAACGCCGACGAACGCGAATTCCTCCACCGCTGGGCCGACGTCGTCGACTACGAATAAAACCGCATACGAAAAGCGCCGGACTCAGTCGAGTCCGGAGCTTTTTTGTTATTATCCGTCAGGTCATTCGACGGTAACGTGGGTGGCGGGGTTGCCGTCCGCACCGAGCACGGTGCAGTCGTAGGCGCCTCTCTCGTTCTTTACGCTCGTTATCTCGCCGCCGGTGAGCGTGAGATAATCGGAAACGTAGATCGCGGGATCCATCGTGCTGTCTCCGACTATTATCGCGCCGTCGGTGCCGTAGATATCGAGCTTGACGCCCTTCTTGACCATGACGCAGGACTGGCTGTTCTCGCCGTTGATAAGCAGGCCGTAGTTTACGCCGCCCGCCTTGCCGAGCGTGAGCGAGCCGTCGCCGGTGAAGGTCACGCTGCCGCCGTACATCGCGCCCCAGAGCACGAGCTGATCGAGGGAGTTATCCCCCTCCAGCTTCACGGTGAAGCCGTTGCCCATGAGGTTCATATCGAGCACGGAGGCGTTGAAATTCGTCAGCGTGAGGGTGTTGGTCTCCTTATCGTAGACGGCGTTCGGGCTGCTGCCGAGGGTGTTCGGGCTGAAGGTGCCGTCGTCCTCGTAGACGCCCATCTTCGACCACGCGCCGCCCATCACAAGATAGGTGTAGCGAGTGTCGCCCTTAGAGTAGAAGCGCACGTATTCCTCGGAGTTCGCCGTTCCGGTGCCGCTCCATGCGTAGTCGCCGGCGAAATCGGGGTTGAGATTGCCGAGCGTCGGGAAGACGGTGTCGTCCTCCGTCGCGGCAGGCGTGACCGGAGTTACGATCGAGGAACCGCCGGGCGACGGAGTCACGGACGAGCCGCCTCCGAAAAGCGAGTTGCTGCCGAGCGGGTCCGCGCCCGCGGCGGCGGTCACCACAGACACTATCGCCAGAACGGACGCCGCCTGCATAAGCATAAGCTTCTTCAGCCGCGCGCGCCTGCCGTCCTTCCGGTCGTCGGCGAGGGCTCCGCTGCCTTGCTTGTATTCGTCGTATATCACGCGCTTCGGCTCTTTGGATATCAGGCAGTCGTCGTAAAACGGATTCGCCAGCTCCTCGACGTCGTTGACTGTGCGCGCAAGCTCGTTTTCTTCGGGCGAGAAGTGAAACTCGCTGTCATAAAACTTTTTCACGATTCAATCAACTCGCAATCATCAATAAGAGTGAACGTCGACCTGCGGGAACGGGCACTCGACGCCGAGCTTGCGGAAGCCGAGAAGCAGATCGTGGTTGAGCACGCGGGCTCCGGCGTAAAGGTCCTTTTCGTCGACGTTGACGACGAAGCGGAGCACGACGGAGCTGTCCGCGAGCTGCTGGACGCCGAGGTATTTCGGGGGCAGCTTCATCATATCGGTGTGGTTGTTATAGATCTCTTCCATAAGGGCGGGGATGGCGACCTCGAGCTTCTCGAGGTCGGTGCCGTAGGGGATCGCGATGTCGCTGACGCTGCGGGAGAGTCTGTCGGAACGGTTGAGGATCGTCTTTATCGCGGAGTTGTTGACTATCTTGACGTTGTCGCCGGGATCGGTGATGCAGGTGGTGCGGATGCCGATGTTCGTAACGGTGCCGCGGAAGCCGTCGATCTCGACGATATCGCCGACGTTATACTGATTCTCGAAGATCATGAACGCGCCGGTGACGACGTCCGCGATCAGGCTCTCGGCGCTGAAGCCGACGACCAATGCCAAAATGCCGACGCTGGCGACTATCGTGGAGACGTTGACTCCGATAATGGAGAGGCCCCAGCAGATAATGACTATCGCCGCCACGTATTTCAGCAGGCTGGAGATAACGGAGAGCACGGAACGCGCGCGGTGGCTCTTCGGATTCGGGATCGAGAGGATGAACGCGAGCAGCGATTCGACAACGATGACGCCGAAGATCATAACGAGCAGCTTGACTATGACCTTGCCGCTGATTTCAACGCCGCTGAAGTCGAAGCTGAAGACCTTTGTCGCGTAGCCGATGCCGACGATCGCGCCGAGCACGACGAGCGCGATTATAAGTCTGATGAGCTTGGATTTGCTTTTCTTTTCCATTTGTTGTCTACTCCTTTTATTTTTTATCCGCCTTCGCGGAAGAATAACTGTTATATGCGGAGCTACGCGAGCTTCGCGGCGCGGCGCATGATGCGCAGCGTGTCTGAAACAGTCGCTTCGCCGTCGCCGTCAATATCGGCGAGGCGCTTTTCGGAATCGTAGTATTCCTTCGGGTCGATAGCCATGCGGAGCGAGGCGAGCGCGTCGGTAACGGTGACTTCGCCGTCGCCGTCAACGTCGCCCTCCGGACGCCGGACGGCGTCCTTCAGCTCCGGATACACCGTCGCCATCGCGTAGGCGATCCACGAGGAGTGCTCCTGGTTGCCGACGTCGGAGAACCTGTTCGGGTACCACCAGCTCTCCGGGTACATATTGCTCGCCGGAGAGTTCATGAGCATGAACTCGGTCATTTCGTCGACGCGCGCGGTATCGCCTATAGCCGCGCTGAACATCAGTTCCCACGAATACCCCTTGCCGATGACGTGGTTGCCGTAGCGGCCGCTGTCCATATAATAGCAGGCGTCGAGCATCGGGTACGCGCCGTAGTTGACAGAAGCGATCTCGCGGTACGCCGCGAAGGTATCCCTCATTATCTGCTCGTCCATGCCGTACCATCCGGCCGCGATCGGAGCGAGATTAACCCACGACATACCCTTGATGAATCTATCGCCGTTCGCGATATCGATCAGCTCCGCGTAAACGCGCTTGCCGTTGACCTCGGTGACGAGCGTTTCGTTGATCCCGCCGCGGATGCGCTCGGAGAGCGCGTTCCACTTCGCCGCTTCTTCGGCGTTGCCGAGCGCGGAGTCGAACTCCGCGAATTCGTGGAATACCTGCGAGGCGTAGGCGTTGGTTATCAGGTCGTAGCACTCCCACTTCCTTCCGTCGCGGGTGTGCTCGAGGTAGTCGTTGCGGATGAGATCAAGCTCGCCGTCTATGAAGCCGCCTTCAACGTAGGCGTTGACGTACTGCTTGATTATCGGATAGGACTGCGCGATGAACTCCGCGTCCTCGGGCGTTCCCGGAGCCGCGTTCGCGTAGGCGAACCACGCGTGCGCGAGCACGAGGATGGTATCCGTCTGCGCCTCATCGCTCCAGAACTTGGCGTCCGTCTTGAACGCCTCGTAGGACGCTTCTCCGTTTATCGCGACGCCGTTGACCTTCGTTATCAGTCCCTTGTAATTCTTGCGGCCGTACCACACCACGCTGTCTTCGTCGGAGTCCGGCGCGGATACTGTCAGCGTGTAGTTTCCGGTCGTGACGGGGTTAAGCGGCAGACCGAATTCAAACACGACGTAGCCCTTTGACTCGGGCAGCTCCGAGGCCTTGAGCTTCACCTTTCCGACGGTGAAGCCGTCGCGGCTCAGCTCTGCGTTTACCATACCGCGGGCGCCCCTTCTGCGCGACATCCACACGCCGACAGAGGTCACCGTCGCGTCGGCGCCGCTTATCTCCTGCGAGGCGTAAGCGCTTCCGCCGAGCTTTATCAGAGCGCTGTACTGTCCCGGACCCGCGCCGGCGTTGTTGCCGTATTCGGTTTCTCGCAGGTCGGAGATTATATGCGTCGGAAACTCCATGCCGCTGTAGCGGTATACCCCGAGGACGTAGTTGAGCAGGCGGCGCGAAAGGTCGGTGTCGCCCTGATTGGTATGCATCAGCGACTGTATCGACGTGTCGCGCACGAACATGCCGTCGTAAAGCCCCGTTACCGACGTCGGCGAGTAGCCGGACGCGGTTATGCGGTCTTTCATAGAGTTATACGAATTGACGTAAAGCTCGCGGAGCAATACCGGTTTGAGAAGCAGAGTCAGCGTTCTGACCTGCTCTTTTTTCTGCGCTTCGGTGCCGTTCGCGAGAACGTTTCTCGCCGTCGCGAGCTCTGAAGCGTAACTGCCGTCGGCGTCGTATTCCTCGAGCTTCGTTATAAGCTCATCGAGCCCTCTGCCGGACGGCGGCTCCTTATAGAACTTGAAGTCGGATATGTAATAGGTTGCTCCGGTGTTTATCTTCTGATTGCCGAATATTATGTCTATGGAGTTGAACTTTGAGAATTCCTCGCGAAGACTCCCCTGTTCCCACCAGACGTAGCCGCCGTGCAGGACTCCGAACTCCACCTTGACGTAACCGTTCTTATCCGGGAACAGCGTTGACGTGCGGTAGTACGGACCGATGCCGTATTGGTCGTAGATCGCCTGATGCTCCGCATCGCCCTCGAAGCCGTATGGACCGCCGCAGGGCGAATGACGCATGATCACGACCACGTCGTCGGCGTAGCCGTCCACGCGGAACATAAAACCGTCGTACGCGCTCATATCAATTCCGCCGTTGAAGGTCTTGCCGCCGACGTCGGCCAGTCCGTCGTAAAAAAGCTCGTCCTTGACGTGCAGGTGGCGCGAGGTCGAAACCACCTTCAGCCCGGTCGATAATACGTTGAGCTTCAGCGCGCGCGGGATACCCTGCCCGGCGAGCTCGTCGGTGAAGTCCGCGGTGCGCGTATCAAAACCCGTCATATACAGCTGCGAAAGCTCCGACTTATCGAACTGTTCAAACGCCGGAAACGGCGTGAAATCGTAGCCCTCGTAGGCGTCGGGCTTCTCCTCCGCCTTCGCGTGAGTACGCGGCGCGGGAAGCGCGACGCACCCGAGCGCAAACAGGCATATAAGCATTATGGCGAGCGCGATTTTCATAGGCGTTCCTCCTTAACGTTTCCGCGGCCGTTTTGTCACTTCTTCGTCAGGCGCATGACGTAAAGTCCCGTAGCGGGCTGATTCATACCGAACATAACGCGCTTGCCGGAGCAGAACGAAACGCTCTCCACCCAGTTCCCCGAGTCGTCGGCGACGGTGACCGCTTCAAGCAGCGTTCCGTCGCTGCGGTAGGTGCGGACGGAGCCGTCGTAGGAGCAGGCGGCGATCATACTGCCGTCCTTGGAGACGTCGACGTCGCGGACGAGGGAACCGTAGCCGCCCATCAGCGAATAGAGCCTGCCGGTGGAAACGGTGAAGATACGCAGGTCTCCCGATTCGGACGCGCAGACTACGCGTCTGCCGCCGTCAAGGAAGCGCACCTTCGTCACCGGCGCGGTGCGGGTGTTCTTCATCTTGTTTACGCGGGCGCCGGAAGCGGCGTCCCAGACGATGACGTTGCCGTTCTCGTCGGAGGTGACGAGGCGGGAGCCGTCCGCGGTCAGATCTATGCCTCTGACGGCGGACGTGTGTCCGGTCAGCGTGTGGCGGAGCGCGAAGCTCGAAGCGTCGTAAATCTGCACTTTGGAGTTGCCGAGCGCGAGCGCGACGGTGTTGCCCGCCGCGGCGACGGCGCGGATGTCGCTCTCGAGATCGACCTGCTTGACCTTGTTGCCGGAGGCGTCGAAGACGAACATGGCGCGGGAATAGCTCGACTGGTCGTCGTAGTTCCTGCCGCCGGCGACGACGTATTCGCCGTTGCCGGTGAAGGCGACCGCGTCGTGGTAGACGTGGTAGTTATCGACGTCCCACGCGATAAGGTCTTCCGTCTCGCAGAAAGTCAGCACGCCGTCGCGGGAGCCGGCGACGAGCATCTTGCCGTCCGGAGAGAAGGCGGCGCAGGTATAGATCTTGCCCTTTCCCTTCATCTCGCCGAGCAGCTCGGACTTCTTGGCGTTGTAAAGCTTGATATCGCCGCCTCTGCCGACGACGGCGGTGTATTTGCCGTCCGCCGAGGTAACTATAGCCTTGACGCGGTCGCTGCCGAGGTTATGCACGGTGGCGGCTCCGGCGTCGGCGGAGAAGTTCGCGGTCTGCGAAACCTCGCCGCTGCGCTTGTAGAAGCGGACGTAGTCCACGTAATAATACGACGTATCCGGCATACCGTCCGGCAGCTGATCGTTGCCGGGGCCGGAAACGGAGGTGTTCAGTATCAGGAAGTGCGGCTGAGCGCCGAAGCCCCAGCGCATGGAGTCGCTGTTGACGTTCAGCGTCATATATAGCATCCCGTCGACGAGTATCCTCACCTGCTCGGAATCCCATTCCGCGGAGTAGACGTGGTATTCGTCGCTGAGCAGCTTGTCGCGCGAGATCGGGAAGTTGTAGTTCTTCGACATATGGTAGCCCTCGTCGCCGAACCAGTGGAGCGTTCCGTAAAGGTTATGCCCCTTGACGATGCCCTCCTCGGTGCTGTTCTCGGCGTCGACCCAGCCGTTTTCCATAATGTCTATCTCGCCGTCGTGCGGCCATATGCTCTCGGCGCCCATCATCCAGATCGCGGGCCAGATGTACGCGCCGCCCGGGACCTTCGCCCTGACGTCGACGCGGCCGAAGGACTGACCGTATTTGCCGGAGGTCTCGAGCGAGGCGCTGGTGGCGTGGTAGCCCTTGTATTCCTCGATCTTGCTCTTGATGACGAGGTTGCCGTTTTCGATATAGTGATTGTTCTCGCTGTCGCGGTAATAGATGGGCTCGGTATCGCCGCGCGTTTTGCCGTCGGCGGGAGTCCACATCGAACGGTCGAGCTTTTCGCCGTCGAACTCGTCCGCCTTGACAAGCTCCCACGCGCCGTAGTCGTACTCCGTCAGCTTCATAGAGCCGCCGGTGCCCTTCTTCAGCACCGCCTTGGCGCTCAAGGTCGCGAGCGAGTAGGCGTCGGCGTAGGTTATCGCGAAGTTTCCGCCGCCGAGCGGCTTGACGCCGAATTCCTGCTTGGCGTTCGTCATATCCGCCTCCTTCATGAAGAGGTCGAACTCGACGTTGGTGGTCAGCGCGAGGCCGGTGCCCTTGTTGACAATGCGGTAGGCGCCGGAGGCGCATTTGTATATCTGCCACAGCTGGGTGTCGTCGCCGACGTCCTGGGTGAAGGTCAGCGCCTGGTTATCGTCGTGCATGACGAGCGTTTCCGCCCATTTGAGCTGGCGCTCGGTTATCGCGGGCCCGTAGGTCAGAACGGTGCCGCGGGAATCGGTTATCTTATAGAACTTTTCGTTTGAAACGGAGGAAGCCGTGTGGACGTAGACGCCGCCCTTCGCGGTCTCCAGCGTTTCGGCGTACGCCGCGAGGTTCGATACGTAGCACTCGCCGTCAGCCGCGAAGGCGATCGAGTTTATCGAAGGCAGCACATCGATGAGATACGTTCCCTCCGCGCCCTTGAATAGATCGAATGAAACGCGGATATCCGACGCCTGCGCCGGAACGGGCAGGTCGGCGGCGAAGGCGGTCTCGCCCGCCTTCAGCGTTACGGTAAGTCTGCCGGACGGGGCGGCGGCTTCAAAGTGAAACGTCAGTCCCTCCGCGTTCGCGAGCGCACCGCCGAAGGGGTCTCCGTCGGAGGCCGCGCTGCCGGTGAACTTAACCGCGTCGGCGGTGCCGTCCGGAGCGGCGGAGCGTTCCGCGGCGGTGAACGCCGCGAGTCCGGGGATCCCGACGGACTCGAACGCGCCGTCCTTCAGCGCGGCGACGGCGCGGCCGATATCGGCGATGGAGTTCTCCATATCGGAGGACTTGCATTCGGGGTCGTCGTAATGGCGTTTCGCGTTATCCACGGCGCCGGTCAGGTATTTTCTCGTCTGCTCGTCGGCGTTGCCGAAGATAAGCGGCTCCGCTTCCGCGATCTTCGCGGCGAGAGGCGCTTTGTCGTCGACGGGCTTTACCTGCTGTTCCTCACCGGAGGACGCGGCGCTTTCGCTGCCGCCTCCCTCTTTCGCGGAACAGGCGGCAAAGGATAAACACATTATCAGCGCGAGGAGCGCGGCTGTAAATCTTCTCATCTCGTTCTCCTTGTCAAATATTCCAGACGCAGTAGTCGGTATTCAGAATGCCCATCGCCGCAAACAAACGCGAGCCGTCGGCGGAGAAGGCAATATCCATGACCCATCTGCCCTTGGGGTTGTCGGTGCGGAGCGCAGTCAGATAAGCTCCGTCGCCGTCGAAAAGTCTGACGCTGCCGTCGTAGGAAGAAACGGCGATGCGCTTTCCGTCCGGCGAGAACTTCGCCTCGCTGACGAGCTCGGCGAAGCCGCCGAGCGTCGCGGACTGAGTTCCGGTCGCGGAGTCGAACAGGCGGGCGCAGTTATCCGCGCAGACCGCGAGCAGACTCGAGCCGTCCGGTGAGAAGCGCACGCGGCGCACAGAGGACGGGTTGACCTTGCCGGCGGCGCACACCTTCTTTTTCTTCAGGTCGCAGAGGTATATTCTGCCCGCCTCGTCGGAGAAAGCGAGGGAACCGTCCGGCGCGAAGTCGACTCCGCGCATCGCGGCGCCGTCTTCGTTATCGAAGCGGAATACCTGCGTCAGCAGCGGCAGCTCGTAAACGCGCGCGCTGCCGTCCGAGCAGACAGCGGCGGCGAGTTTGCCGTCCGCGGAAACCGCGGCGTTTCTCACGTCGCTGCCGGTCGCGGCTTCTGAAATCAGCGCTCCGTCTACGCCCCAGAGGCGCAGGACGCGGCTTTCCTTCGCGTTCGGCCTGCCGCGCTCGATCGTGTCTCTGCCGCCGGCGAGGAAGGCCTTGCCGTCCGGCGTGAAGGCGGCGAACTCGTTGAAGGTGCCGGCGTCGTCGATGACTAGCGGCGCCTTCGTGAAGTCGGCGCAGTCGTAGATGAATATTTCTCCGTCGCGGTTCGGCACACAGAGCCTGCTCCCGTCCGGAGTGAAGGTGATCGCCTCGACGGCGACCTCCGGCTCGCGCAGCGTGAAGAGCAGCTCGTCTTTATGCTGCCCGTAGACGAAGACCTCTCCGCCCTGCCCCGCGGCGGCGGCGTATCTGCCGTCCGGAGAGGCGCAGACCTTGTTGAGCCATTCGCGCGCCGCGCCGTTGACGTAGTCGGGCGCTTTCGCGTCTTCGACCGGTTCGGCAGCGCAGGTCACTTCTCCGGCGCGCTTGCAGCAGCGCACCCAGTCGATATAATAGAGCGATTCGGCCGGCGTTTCGGGATACGCCTTCTCTTCACCGGGGCCTCTGACGGAGGTGTTGAGAATGAGGTAGTGCGGGTTGTCGCCGAAGCCCCATTTCTTGCCGTCGGAGTCGAGGTGCATCGCCATATAGAGCATATCGTCGGTGTAAAGGCGCAGGTGGTCGTATTCCCACTCCGCCGCGTATGTGTGGTAGCGGTCGTTGAGATTCTCGTAATCCTTGAAGCAGAAGTCGACGCCTTTCTCCATGTGCTTGCTGACCTCGGTCGCCCAGTGGAGCGTGCCGAAGAGCTTGGAGTCCAGCTCGCCGTGTTCGCCTCCGCCGACGAGCTCCATGACGTCGATCTCGCCCTGGTACGGCCAGTTGCCGACGATGCCCATCGACCAGAACGCGGGCCATATCCACGCGCCGGTGGCGAGACGCGCGCGCATCTCCATCTTGCAGTAGGTAACGCCGTAGAGCCCGCGCGTATCCATATACGCGCCGGTCTGCGGGATGCCGTCGTATCCGTCGCCGGAGGTGCGGATGACGAGGTTGCCGTCTTCCGTCCAAAAGTTCTCCTTGCGGTCGAGGAAATAGACCGGCTCGGTATCCGGCCTTATCTTTTTGTTATAGACGCCCCATACGCTCCTGTCGAGCTCCTCGCCGTCAAAGTCGTCGCGGAAGGTTTCCACCCATTCGTCCTCGGCGATCTCGAAGAGCGCCCAAACGCCGTCCTTGCAGTTCTCGCAGGTCAGTGGCCTGCCGCCCTCGCCTATTATCGAGAACTTGCCCGGGCCGGCGGGCAGCAGGTCGAAATCCTGCGACGGACAGTTCATATTGACGTCCGTCGGGAAGGGCTTGCCATGCTCGTCGAGCTGGATATGATTGGCGTTGGATTTGTTGATAACGTGGTATTTGCCGTATTCGGTCTTATAGAGCTGCCACTCCTGCGTATAGTCGCGGGCGCGCTTCTCAAGCGCGAGGTGCTGTCCCTTGTCGGTGTGGATCAGCGACTGCTCCCAGCGCAGGTCGGTCTCCTTTATGCGCGGGACGAGCGCGAGGGCGCGTCCGGTCGCTATATCGACGATCTTATAGAACCTGTCGTTGCGCGTTTCCGTAACGGGATCCTCGGAGTAAGGCGTGCGGAGATCCGGCTCTACCTGCTCGCTGAAGAAGCAGAGCGGCGTTACGCGCACTTCGACGTCCTCGTCGGACTCAAGCGCGACGACGATGCGCTCCGCGCGCCTGACCGCGGGAACGAAAAGATCGTAAGTCAGCCAAAACGTCGTCTTCTCCTGTGAAAGTCCGATGCCCTCGATATAGGAGAATCCGGCGTCGGAACCGACGCCTACGGTCAGCGTCGCGTCGCCGCTTCTGCCGTCGTACTCGACCTCGAGCGCGATGCCGTCGCAGGGCGCGGCCTCACGCATCGGGAAGTCGGCGGACTTTCTGCCGCCGGCGGCGACGGTGATGATTTCAGGCAGCGCGCCTTCCGTCCGCTTCGTCTTCGCGGGGCGGACGCTGTTCACCGCGCGGTGAAGCCCGTTCAAAACGGCGCGGTCGCCGGACGCTTTTTCGGCCTCCGCTATGCAGCGGCGCAGGTTCTTCCTGCCGCGTTCGGCTATGCCGGAGCAAAGCAGCGCCTTCTCTGTCGCAAATCGTTCCATAAGAAGTGTCTCCTTGAAGTGTGTTATTACGTATCGGGGATTACAGCTTGACTTCTTCGGTCCAGCCGAGGACGTCTTCGCTTCTGCCGTACTGCAGGTCGGTCAGCTCCTTGTAGAGCTTGTGGGACATATCGCCGATCTTGCCGCCGTTGATGGTGTAGGCGCGGTCGCCGATGTGAAGCTCGCCGATGGGCGAAATGACCGCCGCGGTGCCGCTGCCGAACGCTTCCTCAAGCGCTCCGTTCTCGGCGGCTTCCGCCAGCTCGTCGACGGAAAGGCGGCGCTCGACGACGGGCTCGCCCCAGTGCTTAAGCAGTTCGATGCAGGACATTCTCGTGATGCCGGGCAGGATGCTTCCCTGCAGGGCGGGGGTGACGTATTCGCCGTTGATCTTAAAGAAGACGTTCATCGCGCCGACTTCCTCGATGTACTTTCTCTCGACGCCGTCGAGCCAGAGCACCTGCGAGTAGCCGAACTCGTGCGCGTCCTCCTGCGCCTTCAGCGAAGCGGCGTAGTTGCCGCCCGTCTTCGCGAAGCCCATGCCGCCTCTGACGGCGCGGACGTACTTGTTCTCGACCCAGATCTTGACGGGGTTCAGGCCCTCTTTGTAATAAGAGCCGACGGGCGAGAGAATAATAATGAACAGGTATTCGTGACCGGCGCGTACTCCGAGGTGCGGGTCGACCGCGATGATGAACGGACGGATGTAAAGCGAAGTGCCGGGCTCCTGCGGGATCCACTCGGCGTCGAGCTTGATGAGCTCCTTCAGCGCTTTGAGCGCGAAATCGACGTCGATCGGCGGGATGCAGAGGCGCTCGTTGGAAACGTTCATGCGCTCGAAGTTCTTGCGCGGACGGAAGAGCAGCGTTCTGCCGTCGGCGGCGTGGTACGCCTTCATGCCCTCGAAGACCTCCTGGCCGTAGTGCAGGCACATCGCCGCGGGCGAAACGGATATGTCGCCGAAAGGTACTATCCTGGCGTCGTGCCAACCCTGTCCGGCGGTGTAGTTCATGATGAACATGTGGTCGGTAAAGTAATCGCCGAAGGTCAGATTGCTGTAATCCGGCTTCTGCTTTCTCTGCGCGACTTTTTCGACTCTGATTTCCATTTTTTACTCTCCTTCTGCCGTATCGGTGCGGCTTTTTGTTTTGGGCAAACGCCGTCCGATAACAAGGCGTCGTTCGCGTCGGATGGTATTCCGAAATTATAAACCATTATAATTATACAACGGCGGCGGTCATATTTCAATAATTAGTTGTGTTTTCGGCGCAAAAATATCAATTTCGGAGCAAAAAAACTTGCATATCCGCGCGGGATATGTTAAAATATCCGCAGGAACAGACAGCGGGTGTTCCGAAGAAGGGCGGCATGAACGCTGCGGGGACCGGCCGCGAATCATGTCAGGCGGGGAACCGAGCAGCATTAAACGGTACCCGTCTCGTGCAGCCGTAGGGCTGTCCTTCTTCGGGACACCCGCGTCAGTTTATTCATAAATCATCACGAACTCTCCAACGGAGGCAGTATGAAACAGGCGCTTTACCGCAAATACCGCCCGGCCGACTTCTCGCAGGTCGCCGGCCAGCAGCAGGTCACCGTCACCCTCAGAAACGAGGTCGCCGGCGGCAATATTTCGCACGCCTATCTTTTCACCGGCGTGCGCGGCACGGGCAAGACCTCCTGCGCCAGAATACTCGCCAAGGCGGTCAACTGCCTTTCGCCCAAGGACGGCAACCCCTGCAACGAATGCGAGATCTGCCGCGCGATTGACAGCGGCACGCTGACCGACGTCATAGAGATCGACGCCGCCTCCAACACCGGAGTCGACAACATCCGCGCGCTGCGCGAAGAGATAAGCTATCTCCCCCAGCGCGCGAAATACAAGATATACATAATCGACGAAGTGCACATGCTCTCCGCGGGCGCCTTCAACGCGCTGCTGAAAACGCTCGAGGAGCCGCCGGAGCACGCCGTCTTCATCCTCGCGACCACCGAAGTCCACAAGCTGCCGGCGACGATACTTTCGCGCTGCCAGCGTTTTAATTTCCGCCGCATCGACGCCGAAGCCCTCGCCGCCTACCTCTCGCATATCGCGCAGGCGGAAGGCTTCGCCGTTACCGACGACGCGCTGCGCATGCTCGCCGCCGCCGCGGACGGCGGAATGCGCGACGCGATAAGCCTGCTCGACGTCTGCCGCGCCGCGAGCGACACGGTGGACGCCTCCGTAGTCGCGCGCGCGGTCGGACTTTCCGGCAGCGAGCGCGTGCTCGAGCTCTGCGGGCTGATAGCGGACGGCGATATTTCCGGATGCCTCTCCGCGCTCGCCGCGCTCTACGCCGATTCCAAGGAGCCGGAGCGCCTCTGCGAAGAGCTGCTCGCCGCCCTGCGCAACGTGCTCATAATGAAAACGGCGGATAACGCCGCTTCTCTGATAAACACCGATCCCGCCGGACTCGAAAGCATAAAACGCGTAGCGAAGCGCTTCACGCTCGGCAGGATAATGTCCTCCGTCGCGGCGGTCAACGACGCAATCGCGCGTATGCGCTTCGCCTTCGACAAGAAGACGGAGGCGGAGATGTTGCTCGTTTCGCTCTGCGTCGCCTCCGGCGCCGTCTGCGCGGAACCCGCGCAGCCCGCGGTGCAGCCGAAACCCGAAACCAAGCCCGAGCAAAAAATCGCGCCCCCCGTCATCCTGAGCGAAGCGAAGGATCCCACGCCTTCCGCAGACGTCCCGCAGGATGAGGCGGATTCCTCGCGCGAAATCCTCGGAATTACAGAAACGCAGCCCTCTGCGGAAGACAGCAACACCTCATCCGCCCCTTCGGGGCACCTTCCCCTCGAGGGGAAGGCTCCCGAGCCTGCTCCCGAGCCCGTTCCCGAGCCCGCTTCGTCAGGCGCGGCCGGAATGCTCGCGGCGGCGCTTCCCGAAATACGCAAGGCTTCGCCGATGCTCGGCGCCGTGCTCAGCGGCTCGAGATGCAATGCAGAAGGCGACGTTTTCACCATCCACTCCTCCGCCGACTGCGTCGTTTCAAACACGAAGCTTATATCCGACGCGCTTTTCAGCGCGAGCGGCATACGCTACAACGTCGTGACGGACGCGGAGGAACCGCCCTTCAGCAAGATAGACGAACTCGACGAAAGATTAAAACAACTCTTTGATTAGGAGGCTACAATATGAAAGCGAGAATCCCCGGAGCCGGCGGCATGGGCAACATCATGCAGCAGGCGCAGAAAATGCAGGAACAGATGCAACAGACTCAGACCGAGCTCGAGGAAAGAGAGTATGAGACCTCGGCCGGAGGCGGCGTGATCAAGGTCAACATCAACGGCAAAAAGGAGATCACCAAGGTCACGATAGATCCCTCCGTCGTCGATCCGGACGACGTGGAGATGCTCGAGGACCTCGTAGCCGCCGCCGTAAACGAAGCGATACGCACCGTCGAGGAGGACGCGGCCGCGGAAATGGGCAAGATCACCGGCGGCATCGGCGGTCTCGGCATACCCGGACTTATGTAACTTTCGCCGCCCTTCGCGGCTGAACGGAGTTTTTCACTCTATGAAGTATTACGCACCGCTGCTCGAACAGCTCATCGAGCATTTCGAGCGTTTCCCCGGCATCGGGCGCAAGACCGCGCAGAGAATGGCGTTCTTCGTGCTCAATCAGCCGGAAGAAAAAGTCAAAAGCTTCGCCGACTGTCTTGTCAGCGCGAAATCGGAGATCCACCGCTGCAGCGAATGCTGCAACCTGACCGACGGCGAAAAGTGCTCCGTCTGCGGCGATCCCTCGCGGGACCGCGCGACCATCTGCGTCGTTGAGGAGCCGAAGGACGTCGTCGCGCTCGAAGCGGTCGGCGAATACCGCGGGCTCTATCACGTTCTGCACGGCAGCATCTCCCCGCTCGAAGGCGTCGGCCCCGACGATCTGACGGTAAAGGAGCTGCTCGCGCGCGTTTCGCAGAATCCCGGGACCGAGGTCATCATGGCGACCAACCCCGACGTTGAGGGCGACGCGACCGCGCTTTATCTATCCCGTCTGCTCCGCCCGCTGGGGGCGAAGGTCACCCGCATCGCCTACGGCATACCCGTCGGCGGCGAGCTCGAGTTCGCGGACGGCGAGACGATCGCCCGCGCCATCGAGGGGAGGCGTGAGATATGACCGCCAAAAAGGACAAAAACGAACAGAAGTTCATCGCCCGCAACAAGAAGGCTTATCACGATTATTTCATCGAGGAGACCTACGAGGCGGGTATAGAGCTTGCCGGCACGGAGGTCAAGAGCCTTCGCCTCGGCAAGTGCAACCTCAAGGACAGCTACTGCGACTTCCGCGGCGGCGAAGTTTTCGTCGTCGGGATGCACGTCAGCCCATACGAGCAGGGCAACATCTTCAACAAGAACCCCCTGCGCGACCGCCGTCTGCTTATGCACAAGCGGGAGATACTGAAGCTTTTCAACGCCGTGCGGCAGGATGGACTCACCGTCGTGCCGCTTTCCGCTTATTTCTCCGGCAGGCGCGTGAAGCTCGAAGTCGGCCTCTGCCGAGGCAAAAAGCTCTACGACAAACGCGCCGCCGCCGCGGAACGCGACGCCAAGCGCACGATCGACAGAAAGATGAAGGAACGCAACGTATGATACGGCTCTATCCCGACCGCCCGTTCATATTCGACGGCGCATTCGGAACCTGCTACGCCGGCCTTTACCACGGGGACACCCCATGCGAGCTGGCGAACGTCAGGCATCCGGAGCGCGTTATCGCGCTGCACAGACAGTACGTCGCCGCCGGCGCGGACGGTATAAAGACCGACTCCTTCACGCTCAATCGCGTCAATTTCCCGGACGAAGCGCTGCTTCAAGAGCTCGTCGCGGGCGCGATCCGCTGCGCGAACGCCGCCGCGGCCGGAAAGGCCGCCGTCTTCGCGGATATCGGCCCGATCCCCGACGGAACTGCGGCGGACTACGCCGACCTCGTCGATATCTTCATACGCCGCGGCGCGGAAAACTTCCTTTTCGAAACCTTCGCGGAGTTCGATCCGCTCAATGACGCGCTGACGCGCGTCAGAGAAAAACTGCCCGAGGCGGGCGTCATCGTCAGCTTCGGAGCCGCGCCCGACGGCTTCACGCGGCACGGCAACGCGCTGACCGCGCTCGTCGCGGAGGCCGCGGCGCATCCGGCGGTGGACGCCGTCGGTTTCAACTGCGTCTGCGGTCCGGCGCACGCCGCAAGGCTCGCCGCCGAACTGCGCGTTTCAAAGCCGCTCTGCGTCATGCCAAACGCCGGCTACCCCGTCGACGTCGGCGGCAGGACGGTCTATAACGACAACGCCGACTACTTCGCCGAAAGGATAAAAGAGATCTGCGCCAACGGCGCGAAGCTCGTCGGCGGCTGCTGCGGAACGACTCCCGCGCATATCGCCGCCTGCGTTGCTGCGCTGAAAAGCGCGCCGGCGCCGAACGCTCCCGCGCGTCCCTCTGCGGAAACCGGAGCCGTGCGCGAGGAGGGCGCCTTCGCGCTGAAGCTTCGCGGCGGCGAACGCGTCGTCGCGGTCGAGCTCGATCCGCCCGCGGATTCGCGACTTTCCGACGTCACGGACGCGGCCGCGCTGCTGAAAAACGCCGGCGCGGACGTGATCACCTTCGCGGACAACCCCCTTTCCCGCGCCCGCGCTGACAGCTTCATGACCGCCGCCTGCGTTCACTGGCGCACCGGCGCGGAGGTCATGCCGCACCTGACCTGCCGCGACAGGAACCACCTCGCGATAAAGTCCTCCCTGCTTGCCGCGAACGCGATGGGAGTACGCAACGTGCTCGCCGTGACCGGCGATCCGCTCTCCAACGACGAAATGAAAAGCAAGGGCGTTTTCGCCCTCAATTCGTATAACCTTATCGGCTACCTCGCCGGACTGAACTCCGCCGAATTCGCTTCCGCGCCCTTCTGCATAGGCGGCGCGCTGAATATCGGCGCCGCCAACTTCGACGCCGAGCTCGCGAGAGCGAAGGAGAAGGCCGCGCGCGGCGCGGAATACTTCCTCACCCAGCCGGTCGGCTCGGAGCGGGCGCTTGAAAACCTCAAAAAAGCGCACGCGGAGCTTGACGCGCCGGTGCTTGCGGGCGTATACCCCGTCGCCGGATACAGAAACGCGCTCTTCCTGAAAAACGAAGTCTCCGGCATAGACGTCCCCGATTCGCTCATCGCCGAACTCAAAGACAAGAGCCGCGGGGAAGCCGCGGAGATCTCCGTCCGCTACGCCGCTTCGGTCGCCGAAAAAGCCGCTCCCTACTGCCGCGGCTTCTATATCATGACGCCCCTGAAGCGCGTCGATATCGTCGCCGCGCTGCTCGAAAAGCTCAAGGAGAAGCAACTGATATGATTTACCTCGTAGGCGAAAAACTCAACAGCTCCGTCCCCTCCACCGGCGAGGCGATGCTCGCGCGCGACTTCGACAGACTCGCGGCGCTCGCGCTGGCGCAGGCGGAGGCGGGAGCGTCCTGCCTTGACATAAACACCGCGCTCTGCGGCGCGGACGAGATTGATATGCTCCGCCGCGTCGCCGACCTCGCGGTCGAAAAAACGAACTGCGACGTCATGCTCGACTCCCCGAATCCCGCCGCGATAATCGCGGTATTGCCGCACCTTCGCGGCAGAAAAACGATCATCAACTCCGTCACCGCCGACGAGCGGCTGGAGGAGCTCGTACCCGCCGCCGCCGAATACGGCGCGGGAGTCGTCGGACTGCCGATACGGTCCGGCGCGATACCCTCCACCGCGGAGGGACGGCTTGAAAACGCGCTCGCGATACGCGCGCGCCTGAACGCCGCGGGAATACCCGACGAGCGCATCTATATCGACGCGCTCGCGGAGTCCGTCGCCATGGGCGGCGACGCCGGCAGGACGCTGCTCGAAACGACGCGCCTGCTGCGCCGCGAGCTGCCGGACGTACACGTCATCTGCGGACTTTCAAACGTCTCCTTCGGTCTGCCGAAGCGCGCGCGTCTGAACGCCGCCGCCGCGACGCTGCTCGCGGAAGCCGGCGCGGACAGCTTCATCTGCGACGCCGCTTCCCCCTCGCTGAAGGCCGCGCTGACCGCCTGCGAGGCGTTCACCGGCAAAGACGAATACTGCATGGAATACATTACTCAGATAAGGAGCGAGGAGCAATGATCACCGACCGCGTATATCCTCAGATCGACTATGAAAAATACGGTCTCGTTAAGGGCAGCCGCGACGTTTACGTCGATCTGTACGTCACCGAGCCCTGCACCGAAGACCCTCTGCCCCGCCCCGCGGTCGTCGTTCTGCCCGGCGGCGGCTACTGGTTCTGCAGTCCGCGCGAGGCGGAGCCGATCGCGATCGCGTTCGCGCGCAGGGGTTACGCCGCCTTCGTGCTGAACTACTCAATCGAAACGGGCGAGTTCCCCTCCCAGCTGCTCGAAGCCGCCTGGACTGTCGACTTTGTCCGCAGGAACGCGGAAAAGTGGCATATCATGCCGGATAAGATCGCCGTCTGCGGCTTCTCCGCCGGCGGACACCTCGCCGCTTCGGTCGGCACGATGTGGAACGCGCCCGAGGTGCGCGATATCCTCGGCTTCAAAAACGGCGAAGCGCGTCCCGACGCGATGATCCTCGCCTACCCCGTCATCTCCACCGGAGAATTCATCGAGTGGGGCTCGATAATGAACCTCACCCAACGCAAGGCGGAGACCGATCCCGCGCTGATGGCGCGGCTTTCGCTCGAGAACGCCGTCGACGACACGACGCCGCCCGCGTTCATCTGGCACACCGCCGACGACACCTGCGTCAAGGTTGAGAACTCCCTGCTCTTCGCCTCCGCGCTATCGGCGCACAAGATACCCTTCGAGCTGCATATTCTGCCGAAGGGCGATCACGGGCTTTCGCTCTGCGATCCCGCCGTCGATATCCCGCGCGAACGCGCGATCCCGTGGATCACCGGCTGGACGGAAAGCGCGTCGGTCTGGCTCGACAGACTCTGAGTCAATACGCGGCCCGCGCCGCATGAATATTAAAAAAACACGGAGGATGCGTTATGTTTTGCACAAAATGCGGAAACCAATGTGAAGACGGCCAGCGCTTCTGCAACAACTGCGGAGCGCAGCTCGAAGCGGCTCCCGCCGCGGAAGAGCCCGTCGCCGAAGCTCCCGTTATCGAAGAGCCCGTTATCGAAGAACCCGCCGCGGAAGCGGTTGAAGAAACCGCGGAAGAGGTCTCCGGAGCCGTAGAAGAAGCGGCCGAAGCCGCCAAAGAAACCGCTATGGACGAGCCCGTATCCTTGCAGCCGCCCTTTGCCGCTCCCGAGGCCGAGCAACCGTATTCCGGGTATCCGGTCTATCAGCCGCCGATGCAGCAGGAATACTCCGCGCCGGCTGCCGCACCCGTCACGCTCAAAAAGAAGAGCGGCGTCGGCAAATGGATCGCGCGTATAGTCATCTCCTGCCTGCCGCTGCTGCTGACCTATCTGGCGCTCTTCGTCAGCGGGATAATCTGGCCCGGCTCGCTGCTGCCGATGAATCCGAATCTCGTGCTTTCATCATGGGCTCCGGAAGCGAGAACAATCGCCATCGTCATCCTCGCGGTGATCTGCGCCTCCGTTCTGCTGCAGATAATATGCCTCGCGGTATGGGCGCTCCGCAAGAAGGGCGATCCCGCGCTCCGCGACTGGGCGGTCGGCTTCACGGTCGTCGCGCTCGCGGTAGTCGTTGCGGCGATACTCTTCTCGCTCGGGATGATGCTTTTCAATGACAACTACCCGCGCCTGTTCAGCTTCCTCGAAGGCTACGTCGCGCCGGTCAGATACATAGGCCTGCTGATTTCGGTGCTCTGATACCTGCACGCACACGCGCCGCGTTCAAACCGAACGCGGCGCGTTTTTGCGCGAATTAACTCTTGACTGCCCGCGAATATGTGCTATAATGTATTTGTATAGATATGTGCGAGGGGTGAGCGAAGATGAAAAAACTCAAAACGTTCATAGCGATCCTGATATGCGCCGCGTTGCTGCCGGCGCTTCCCGCCTTGCGCTCTGCGGCGTATGACGGAAGTATTTATATAAACAACATAGAAGAACGCGCCTCTTCGCTCGGCATCACGGAGGAGCAGCTGACGGAGCTGGTCGGATACTTAAACGATTCGCTCGCCGCCTGCCGCATAAGGCTTGACGTTTCATCATACGGCATAGACAGCAACCAGGCAAATGTGATCATGATCCGCGATTTTATTTCCGATAACCCGAAGGCGTTTCACGTTTCCAACGTGCGCTATGCGGTCTCCGGCGGCAAAATCGTAAGTTTTATCATTTCATACAAGACCGACATAAACGGATACCTCGAGCAGCTCGCGGAATGCGACGCCGTAGCCGAACGGCTCACCGAGGGCATTACGCCCGATATGCCGGAAGCTCTGAAGGTACTGCTCGTTCACGACAGGCTGATAACCCACTGCCACTATTCCGAGGACTACGACTACGAGAACGGCAGATACGCCGACGACGACTACAACGCCTACGGCGCGCTCGTGGGCGGCAAGGCGATATGTCAGGGTTACACGCTCGGGCTTTCGTACCTGCTGGACTACGTCGGGATAAACAGTTACACCTGCGCCTCCGACAGACTCCTCCACGCCTGGAACATAGTTATCGTCGACGGCGAGAAATACCACGTCGACGCCACGTGGGACGATCCTCTTTTCGATATTCCCGGCAAAGTTGGACACTGGAACCTGCTCTCGTCGAGCGACAAGCTCTACGCCTCCTATCCCACCGCGCACAACGCGGATGACTACGACGTCTCCCCCGTTTCCGTGCTTTACAACAACCGCTCATGGTACGGTTCGCAGTCGCAGTTCTGCCTGCTCAACGGCGAACTGTATTACATCGATAACACTGCCGCGGCGCTCTGCTCATATGATTATGATTACGACGCGTCCACGTACATTCTCGACCTTTCCGACTACTTTTGGCCGGCTGGCCCGTATTCCGCGTGGAACGGCAACTACTCCCGCCTCGCCTGCGACGGTGAATACCTCTATTTCTCGTTGCCGGACGGCATATACCGCTACGACCCCGCCAGAGACCGCGTCGAAACCTTCTTCACGCCGAATATGTCCGGACACGATTACTTCTCCGTTTACGGCTTCACGATGGAGGACGGACTCCTGACCTGTCTCGCGGCCGCCACGCCGAACCTCCGCAACGAAACCGAAAAGGAATACTACACCTACCGTTACGCCGCTTCGGCCGACGCCGAACCGGTCGTCAGCGGAGTCGAACAGGGCGGCGTTTACGACGCGCCCGTAACGATAAGCTGGGACGTCGGCGAAGGAACGCTCGACGGCTCGCCCTTCGATAACGGCGGAACCGTTTCCGACCCCGGCGAGCACGTTCTCGCGGTCGTCAACGGCGGCAAGGCGGTCACGCTGACCTTCACGATAAACGCCGCGCAGCAGATGAAGGGCGACGTCGACGGCGACGGAGAGATCACCGTTGCGGACGCGCTCTCGGTGCTCCGCGTCGCGGCGAGGCTCGCGCCTTCGACGCCGGAAATGCTCGCCGCCGGCGATATCGACGGCGACGGCGCGATCACGGTAGCGGACGCGCTGTCCATCCTGCGCGTAGCCGCGAAGCTTGTAACGAGTTTGTGATTCAGGATAAAAACGAAAAACCCTCCCAAGCGGGAGGGTTTTTTATATGGGTTTTGGTTTTACAGATCGAGGAAATCCCTGCGGTAATCGACGCCGAAGCGTTCGGCGGCAGCCTTCAGCTGCTCGTCCGTGATTGTGTTCACGATCGGCAGGTGCGCGGTAAGCATATAGAGCTGCGCGGCCTTCTCCACCGTTTCGATCAGGCCGAAGGCTTCGTCGAGGCTGCGTCCGGTGCCGTAAATGCCGTGGGACGCCCAGACGACGAGGCGGTATTCCTTCATCTTCGCGGCGGTCGCTTCGCCGATCTCGTTCGTGCCGCAGACCATCCACGGCATGACGCCGACGCCGTCCGGAAAAACGATGACGCACTCTGTGCACTGCTCCCAGAGCGTGTGGGTGAAGGAGCGCTCGTCGAGCGGGTGGACGCGGGTCATCGCGACGGTATTCGTCGGATGGCAATGCGTGACGACGCGGTGAAGCGGATCGGCGGCAAGGCGCGAAACGTGCGTCATCAGGTGCGCCGGCAGTTCGCTCGTGAAGCTACCGCCGTCGCTGAAGCCCCAGAGAAGCTCCGCTTCGGAGCCGTCCGCGGAAATGCGGATCACGCCGAGGTCCTTCTCCGGCTGCTTTTCAATATTCTTGAAGTATTTGCCGGTGCCGGTCACGATGAAGATCCGGCCGGCGAGCGCCTTCGCGTCGAAGCCCGTCGGGATGCGGCGCAGAACGCGGCTTAGGTCGAGATATTCGGCGACCTCCGCTTCGTCAAGCAGCATGCTGATATTGCCGCCGTTGCGCTCGTCCCAGCCGAGGCGGTACATATTCGAGGCCGTTTCGCATATCTCGCGCAGGAACGGCGCGGAAAGTATATCCTTCATATCCTCTTCTCCAAAACGTCTTTTTCGTATTTTTTTATCTCCGTCAGATAGTCGGACGGAACGCCCGCGCGGCGCAGGAGCTCTTCCCAGACGTCGCCGAAGGGCAGCACGCTCTGCTCCTCGCGCTTCACCATCAGCGCGGTGAAGTCGGCGGCGTCCTGCAGCTTCTTCAGCTCCGCGGACGGCTCGAGCAGCGCCAGCAGCAGCGCCTTGCGGACGCTTCTGACGCCGGTCACCCACGCGGAAACGCGGTTTATCGAGGCGTCGAAGTAGTCGGTGGCGATGAACGCGCGGTCAAGTCCGCCGCAGCGGACGAGCTCGCGGGCTATCTCCTTCGTTTCGTCGTCGAAAAGCACGACGTGGTCGCTGTCCCAGCGGACGCCGCGGGTCAGATGCAGCGCGATGCGCGGGTTGAAAAGCAGCAGCGACGAAAGCTTATCCGAAACGAGCTCGGTCGGGTGGTAGTGCCCGTTGTCGAGCAGCGGCACTATGCCCTTTTTTTCCGCGTAGGAAAGGCAAAACTCCGCGCTGCCGACGGTGTATGACTCCAGCCCGATGCCGAAGACCTTCGACTCGAGCGAAACGAAGACTTTGTCTTTGTCGTACGGGACGGAAAGGATCTCGTCGAGCGACTTTCTGAAGCGTTCGCGCGGGCCGATGCGGTCGGCGGGGATATCCTTGTAGCCGTCCGGTATCCAGAAGTTGACGAGGCAGGGCTCGCCCGTCTCGCGCGCGAAGTATTCCGCGATCTCGAGGCAGCGCTTGCCGTGCTCCACCCAGAACGCGCGGACTGTTTCGTCCGGCGAGGAAAGCGTCAGGTTATCCTTCACCATCGGGTGAGAGAAGAAGGTGGGGTTGAAGTCGATGCCCATCCCGCGTTCCTTCGCGAAGTTCACCCAGAAGGCGAAGTGCTCCGGCTTCAGCGCGTCGCGGTCGGCGCGTTCGCCGCCGAAGACGGCGTAGCAAGCGTGCAGGTTCAGCTTCATCCTGCCGGGGACGAGGCGGACGACCTCGTCGATATCCGCCGCGAGTTCGGCGGGAGTACGCGCTCTGCCGGGGTAGTTCCCCGTAGTCTGTATGCCGCCGGTCAGTCCGCCGCCGTTATCGAAACCGATGACGTCGTCGCCCTGCCAGCAGTGGAGCGAAATCGGGACGGAAAGCAGCTTTTCCATCGCCGCTTCGGTATCGACGCCGAGCGCGGCGTATTTCGCTTTCGCTTCTGTATAGCTCATTCGTCTTCTCCCTTTCCGTCGATAAGCTCACGCGCCTGCGCGAGAGTTATCCTTTTATCGCAGATGATCTGCGAGAGCAGATTGCCGGCGGCGGTCGCCTCGACGGGCCCCGCCTTCACCGGCAGTCCGGTGTATTTTTCGGTCAGTTCGTTAAGGTAAACGTCGCGGCTGCCGCCGCCTACGACGCGTATCGCGCGCGGCTTGACGCCGGTTATCGCGGCTATTTCCGAAACCGCCTCGGCGTATGACTCCGCAAGAGAATGATACACCATATTCAGCGCGCGGTCAAGTCCCATTTGCGGCTCGCCGGTGAAAGCGCGCACCGCCTCGAGCATATTCGCAGGCGCGAGGAACGCGGCGTCCGTCACGTCGATGCGGGCGTGTCCGCCGCAGGCGCGGGCGGCCTCCATCATCTCGTCGTAGGTCATCGATTCGCCGATATCGCGGCGGATGCACTGGAAAAGCCACATACCCATGTAGTTTTTCAAAAAGCGGAAACGGCGCCCGACCCCGCCCTCGTTGGTGAAGTTCGCGCTCCGCGCCGCTTCGGTCAGGATCGGCGAAGGCGTTTCCACACCGATTAGCGACCACGTTCCCGACGAGATATAGACGTCGCCCTCCCCGAGAGGACACGCCGCTACCGCGGAGGCGGTGTCGTGGCTCGGTGCGGCGGCGACTTCGCAGTCGAAGCCGACCGTTTCGGCGATCTCCGGCGAGAGCCGCCCGATAAGTGCGCACGGCTCGGCAAGCGGGCCGAAAAGCCGCTTCGGGAGGCCGAGCTTTTCGATAAGCTCCGCGTCCCATTCGCCGCTTTGCGCGTTGACGAGCCCCGTCGTCGTCGCGTCGGTGTATTCGTTTTTCATCACGCCGGTAAGGCGGTAGGTTATATACGCCGGAAGCATAAGCATACGCTCCGCGCGGTCGAGACGGCCGGCGAGCTTGTCGGCGTAAAGCCGGTATACCGTGTTGAACGGCTGCTTCTGTATGCCGGTATGCGCGTAGAGTTCCTCCGGCGGCGTTATCGCTTCGACCGCGGGAACGGCTGCCGCCGTTCCGCCGTCACGGTAGGCGTAAACGGGCGCGATGAGCGCGTTATCCTTATCGAGCAGCGCGTAGTCCACGCCCCAGGTGTCGACGGCGACGCTCTTCGGCTTCACGCCGAGCGCAGCGCAGCGCTTCATACCCTCGACGACCTCGGAAACGAGCTTTTCGGCGTTCCAGACGAGGCGATCTCCGGCCCGCTCCATGCCGTTGTTGAAGCGGTAGACCTCGCGCAGCTTCAGCCGCCCGCCCTCGACGGATCCGAGGACGTGCCTGCCGGACGAAGCGCCGATATCGACTGCGAGATAATACTCCATAATACCTCCGGATATGACAATCGGGACGGACCGAAACGGGCCGTCCCGCGTTTGCTTTTATTTGAAGATATCCTTGAACTTGCTCTTGAAGGCGCCGCGCTCGGGATGGTTCTCCTCCCCGATGCCTTCCGCCATCTGACGGACAAGCTCCTTCTGCTTTCTGTTCAGATTCTTCGGCACGACTACCCTGATGTGCACGTATTCGTCGCCGTTCGCGCCGACGGAGCCGCGCTTGCGGACGCCTTTGTTGCGAAGGCGGAAAACGTCGCCGTTCTGCGTCCCCTCGGGTATCGAATACTTGACCTTGCCGTCCGGGACGGGCACGGTCAGCTCCGCGCCGAGCGCCGCCTGCGCGAAGGTCACGGGGACCTCGATATGCAGGTCGTAGCCGTCGCGTTTGAAGACCGGATGCGGCTTGACTCTGATGATGATGTTCAGGTCGCCGCTGCCGCCGCCGTTGGCGCCGGCGTCGCCTTCGCCCGAAAGGGTGATGACCTGGTTATCGTCGATACCGGCGGGTACCTTGAAGGTTATCTTGCGCTGACGGCGCACCTTGCCTTTGCCGCCGCAGGTCTTGCAGGGAGTCTTGATGATCTTGCCCGTGCCGCGGCACGCATCGCAGGCGGTCTGCACCTGCGTCATGCCGAAGACGCTGCGCTGCTGGCGGATCACGCGGCCGGTGCCGTGGCAGACGGAGCAGGTCTCCGCCTGCGTTCCCGCCGCCGCGCCGCTGCCCTTGCAGTCGCCGCAGGACTCGACTCTGCCGATTTCAACGGTCTTTTCGCAGCCGAAGATGGCTTCCTCGAAGGTGAGCGCGAGCGCGGCCTCGACGTCGCGTCCGCGCACGGGGCCGTTCCTTCTGCCGCCGGAGAAGCCTCCGCCGAAGAACGAGCCGAAAATGTCGGACAGGTCGAAGTCGGCGAAACCGCCTCCGCCGAAACCGCCTCCGCCCGCGCCGAAGTTGGGGTCGACGCCGGCGTGACCGAATTGATCGTATTTGGCTTTTTTGTCCGGGTCGGACAGGATCGAATATGCCTCGTTCACTTCCTTGAACTTGGCTTCGGCGTCCTTGTCGCCCGGATTGAGGTCGGGATGGTACTTCTTCGCCAGCTTGCGGTAGGCGTGCTTTATCTCCTCTTCGCCGGCGGTCTTGTCTACGCCCAGGACCTCATAGTAATCTCTTTTGTCAGCCACGGCAATCTTCCGTTCGTGTTAGTTTAGTCGCAATTACTCGACGTCTTTGTAGTCGGCGTCGGTGAAGTTGTTGTCGCCGCCCTGCGGACCTTCGCCGCCTTCAGCGCCGCCGTTCTGCTGCTGCTCGGCCTGCGCCTTCGCGGCCTCTTCCTTGTAGATACGCTCGGCGACCTTGTAGAACTCCTTCTGGAGCGCCTCCTCCGCCGCCTTGATGGCGTCGTTGTCGGTGCCCTTTAGGGCTTCGCGGGTCTTCTCGAGCTCGGCGGTGACGGCCTTCTTCTCGTCCTCGGTGACCTTGTCGCCGAAGTCGTTAAGCGACTTCTCAATCTGATAGACCGACTGGTCGGCGCTGTTGCGCGTTTCGGCGGCCTCCTTGTTCTTCTTATCCTCTTCGGCGAACTTCTCGGCCTCCTGAACCGCCTTCTCGATGTCGTCCTTGCTCATATTGCTGGAGGCGGTGATGGTGATCTTCTGCTCCTTGCCGGTGCCCTTATCCTGCGCGGAGACGTTGACTATGCCGTTGGCGTCGATGTCGAAGGTGAC